>JAWJLM010000003.1 GCA_040191315.1 Bacillaceae bacterium S4-13-56
CAAAGAGACGCACGAATTTTAGAGATTTTCAAATTGCAACCATCTAGTCAGACATGCAAGCACTCATTTCAATCAATAGAAGGTGATAAAATGGAAGAGAAGAATAACTGCAGCACTTGAGGAGTCAATCCACCCAACAAATCCTCCAAATATTCATGGTTACCTACATGACCGGGGATTTGGTTATGGCTCCTGGTAGGAGTCATCTTAGTGATAAAAGAAATAGTGGGATAAAAAAGAGAGAATCTAGTTTAAAAAAACTGATTCTCTCTTTTCTTGCAGATAAGAAAACATAATACTTTCCATATGCCATAAAGACTTACTGATAAAACATAGCTCCAGAGAAAGGTCTAAAGGATACACCCCCAATTTCTACCTAAAATGCTATTATTTCTCACATGAAAAAGGTATTTTCATAAGTTAAGATTGATAAGATGAATTATATTGCGTAATATGTTGTAATAGTCAATATCCTAATGAATCTATGCGAGGAGGAAGATCAATGGAACAATTCGATCATTCCCTTGAACTTTTTATCGAAGGGGCAGGGTGGCTCGCTCCTCTTTTATTTATAATACTTCATGTCATTCGTCCCCTTTTATTTTTGCCGGTAATCGTTGTTTGCATTGCTGGTGGAGTATTATTTGGCCTTATTGAAGGTGCTATTTTATCTTTTATAGGTTTAACGTTAATGAGCATCATTTCTTATTATTTAGTGGAAAAATTTCCTTCGTTTAGGATGGGGATTGCTCGATTAAAGAAAAGAGTATTTCAGGATCGCACACTCACCGTTAGCCAGGTCATGATTTTAAGGATCATGCCTTTTGTACATTTTCATTTACTGTCACTTTATCTTATGGACATGTCCACAAACTTTAGAGAATATGCCTACTATTCAGCTATTGGGGTAATTTTGCCTTCCTTCCTATATACAGCATTTGGCGAGGCAATTACAGAGTTGCCTTGGTATGGAACTTTGGTCCTATTTAGTTTTTTACTGGGTATTTATTTGATTACTGAAAGAGTTCAAAGGTGGAGAGTAGAGGCGAATTAGTGTTTTCTCTCTCTACTGAAAGTGTTTTTAGTTAATGTGCTCTCGTTATTGTGGATTCTTAAGGAAGTTTTATGTTAATGTGCTTTTTTTTTGGGATTTAAGTGAAACTTTTATACTTTAAGAGACGATCAGAGGCTTTTGATGACGATCCTGAAAATTTAAGTGCCAACATGCCTGTTTTAATTGATGCTTTTCCCGGACATGGGGCTAGTAGATGAACTTGAGTGCTACCGATGTTGCTTGAGTGACGATAGCTTGGTTTGAGTGCCGCCTCTCTTACTCCATAGTGATGAAAATACTGTTTATGTAACGATTTTTCGGGAGACAGATAGACAGATAACGAATGTGGTATCCGAACCATTTGGGGGACAAGACCAACTCGAAGGACATGGGGATAGGGGTTGGGAGGTGTTATAGGTTTTGGAGGAGGCACTCAAACCATTGGGTCATGCCCTTGGGTGCTAACAATCAATGGGGGATAGCCACTGATTGAAGTTTCACTTTATAAATAGAAGGCTGTCGTAACTACCGGCAGCCTTCTATTTTATCCCTCTAGTATTTTAACGACGAATTTTCTTTGTCGAGGTCCATCAAATTCACAAAAATAAATCCCCTGCCATGTTCCCAACACGAGTTCACCTCCATCAACAATAAGAGTTTGGACATGCCCAACGGTACTCACTTTCAAATGGGAGGCAGTATTCCCTTCTAAGTGCTGATCTTTTGGGTGTTCCCAAGGATAAACTTCATCTAACCGCATGAGCATATCATTTTTAACATCTGGATCGGCATTTTCATTAACCGTGATTCCTGCAGTTGTATGCAAGGAACTGACGGCCACAAGACCGTTTTTAACACCAACCTCCTGTAACCAATTTTCAATTTGTCTAGTAATATCAATCATTTGTGAGTGCCGATGAGTCTGTAAAGAAAATGTTTTGAGCATAGTGTCCTACATCCTTTCGAAACATTCAATAAAGAAAATGTAACATAGGATGCTTATAGATTCTATTCTTGCGATGTAGATGAAAAAAGCATCCCATACTGTGAATCATTAATTTCATAGATGGAAGCTGAAAAGCCTATAGAATTTCCATATTGAATGATATCCTCTGTAGCTATTCTTTCTGAGATATCTGGCCCCATCGGAGTTTCTTCCGCCTTCCATTCAATAACTAAAATGATTCCCCCTTTTCTTAAAATTCGCTTTATTTCAAGAAAGGTTTTCTTCCAATCAGGCACTTCATGAAGTACAAGAGATGCTAAAATTTTATCAACCGATTGATTGGCTAGTGGGATTTGTTCAAGGTCACTTACAATGTAATTTAGATCTTTCAATTCTAGTACGCGTACTCTATCTTTAAGTTCTTTCAACATTTTTGGTTCAATATCAACGGCATATACGGTTGCACCAGTTAAAGCCATTGGCAAAGTGAAATACCCGTTTCCGGCCCCAAGATCTGCTAAAATATCGTCTTTATTTATGTCTAAGTAGGAGAGAATTTTGTCTGGAGGCAAGAGGTTATAACGTTGAGGAGCGATAAGTTTTGCTGATTTTTCTATATTAAATCTTTTCCCTACCATGGTATACACTCCTTTCATGAAATATTGATCAAAATCGTTAGACTTTTCCGTAATAAACTAACAGAAAAGTCTAACGTAATTGGGAGTTAACGATATACAGCTGAGTAGGTTTTCCAACCACCATCTAGATTAATTGCCCGATAACCATTTGCTTTTAAGATCCTAGTAGCCAGATAACCACGAAGACCAACTTGACATGTAATGTGAATTGGCTGATCCTTTGGTAAATCATCAAGCTGATCGCGTAGCTCATTTAATGGGATATTTATAGAGCCTCCGATGTATCCATTTTCTAACTCTTTAGGATCACGAACATCGACAAGAATTCCACCTTGATGAACAATATCATTGATTTCGTTCCATTGTACTATTTCGATTTCTTCCTCCAACAGATTAGAAGCCACATACCCTGCCATGTTCACTGGATCCTTCGCTGATGAGAAAGGTGGAGCATAGGAAAGCTCAAGTTCTGTTAAATCAAAAACAGTTAACTCTCCTCTAATTGCTGTTGCAATCACGTCGATTCGTTTATCGACTCCGTCTTCTCCAACTCCTTGTGCCCCAAGGATTAACCCTGTTTTCGGATCGAATATAAGTTTTAATGCTATAGCGTATGCACCCGGATAGTATCCTGCGTGGGAACTTGGATGAATGTGAAGAACTTTATAGTCCCTACCGATACGTTTCAAGGTCTTTTCATTATTTCCTGTTGTTGCTACTGTAAGGTCAAAAACCTTAGCAATACCTGTTCCAAGTGTTCCTTTATAGGCCTCTTGTTTTCCATAAATATTGTTAGCTACTATTCGTCCTTGACGATTAGCTGGGCCTGCTAGAGGAATCATAGCTGGATTACGATTAATATAATCGGTTACTTCAATGGCGTCTCCAAGTGCGTAAATGGATTCATCACTTGTTTGCAGGTACTCATTTACTTTGATTCCACCACGTTCTCCAACCTCTAATCCTGAATCAATAGCTAGAGAGTTTTCTGGTTTAACCCCAATAGATAGGATAATCATGTCTGTATCTATGGATGTTCCACTGGATAAAACCACTTGTTTTCCTTGGTTTTCAAAGGATTTCACACCATCCTCTAAGATGAGACGAACTCCTTTTTCCTCTAAATGCTTGTGAACAATGGCGGCCATTTCATAGTCTAGTGGAGCCATTACCTGATTAGCCATTTCCACAAGAGTGACCTTTACTCCCCGGTCCACAAGGTTTTCAGCCATCTCCAATCCTATAAAGCCACCTCCAACAACAACTGCTTCTTTTGGAGCTTTGTCATCAACAAAGGCCTTGATACGGTCAGTGTCAGGAATATTTCTTAAGGTAAAAATGTTGGATGCTTCCTGAAGCCCTGGAATTGGTGGGACGATAGGTTTAGCTCCAGGGGATAAAATGAGAACATCATAGCTTTCTTCGTATTCTTCATGTGTTACTAAATTTGTCACCGTAATCGTTTTACGATCACGATTAATTTTCGTGACTTCGCTAAAATTGCGTATATCTAGATTAAATCTTTTACTCATACCTTCTACCGTTTGAACAAGAAGCTTTTCTCTTTGTTGAATGGTTTCCCCTATATAGTAAGGTAATCCACAGTTGGCAAAAGAAATATATTCACCACGTTCGAATAATACAATCGTGGATTCTTCATCTAATCTTCTTAATCGAGCAGCAGCAGTAGCTCCTCCTGCAACTCCACCAATAATAACAATCTTTTTTTTCATGGGTAGCACACTCCTCTTAGCAAAATTCTAGTATGATGAAAAGGTATCCTTTGATAAAATACCCCCGTGCGTATATAATAACATAGAAAGAAAATTTGTCTGTGACTAAACTGTGAACTTTTTCACGGATAAAGACTTCCTTTTAAACTAGAAAATTAGAGACAATAAAAATGTTTGATCCATTTTAATATTTGATTGAGATAATAATAGAAGATCGGAAAAGGGAAAAACATGAAGGAAAGAGAATGATATAGGACACAGAGTATACGAGGAGGAAATAGGATGTCAGAAGCATGGATGATTGGTCCATTTGTTATTAAATACAGTTTGCTTGCCATTGTAATAGGGATTTTTCTTGGTTTCCTATACGTGAGATATACTATGGAATTGCCAAAAGAAATATGGAAAAAGACAATAGATGAAGTGGGGAATATGCTATTTTTGTTTCTTGTTTTTATGTGGGTAGGCAAAATCATCTTCCATTTTCAAACGTTCATTCAAGATCCTATTGCTATACTAGCCTATCCTAGTGACTCTAAGGCTTTTTATGTAGGAACTGCAGCACTTTTTTTATTCATCATGTACAAGGTATGGCGTAAGTCTTCTTATATATTGGAAAGCATGTTAGTATTTTTGCAAGTTTTCCTTGTATCCTCATTTATATACGAATTTGCAGAGGTTGTATTAGGGGAAAATACACTTTCCATTACAATTGTTTTCTTATTTATTTTGTTAATTGCATTGACCCTATTAAATGGTAAGATTTCGGTAAATTCGTTATTTCTAGTTGCACTATTAGGATGGAGTATTAGTGGTGCGATATTGTCTATGTCTATTTTTTACTTTTCTCCACATATATTGTTTTATATAGTGGTTAGTGTATTGGGATTAATATCTATTTTGTGGAATAGGAGGGTGATGTAGTGGATCTTACAGTTTGGTTAGCTTTTGGAGCGGGTGTCTTATCTTTCCTCTCTCCCTGTACATTGCCTATTTTCCCAGCCTATCTGTCTTACATTACGGGAATGAGTGTCAAAGAATTGCAGGAAGATAATAGCTTACGTGTAAGACGAAAGTTGATCCTGCACTCGATTTTCTTTCTGTTCGGTGTCTCTATGATTTTTATTGGGTTAGGCATAGGTGTAGCCTCTATTGGTCAATGGATTCAGGGGCTTTTATCTGGGCAGTCTGGATTATTGATTCAAAGAATAGCAGGAATTTTCATTATCCTCATGGGATTGTTTGTAGGTGGTTGGCTGCAATCAAAAACATTAATGAAAGAAAAACGATTTCAGCTTAAAAAGAAACCAGTTGGATATGTAGGAACGATTTTCGTGGGTATGGGTTTTGCCGCTGGTTGGACTCCTTGTATAGGTCCAATTTTTGCTTCTATCCTTGTCGTGGCAGGAAGTAACCCAGGTCTTGGAACTCTTTATACGATTCTATATGTGATTGGGTTTGCTATCCCGTTTCTATTGTTTACTTTCTTTCTTGGATCTACACGTTGGTTGGTTCGTTACAGTGAAAAGATTATGAAAACTGGCGCTATAATTATGATTGCTATGGGAGTTTTGTTATTTACAGGACAAATGGCTAGATTCTCTAATTTTCTTTTAAAAATGGTACAAGACACATGGTTTTCGAATTTAGGATAGAGCAGGGGGTATTGTTGTGAAAAAAGGTATTATTATTGCAATTCTAGTTGGAATGCTCGGATGGGCAGTATACGATTTTGTCGTTCCAAAAAACGAAGGAACAATTGAAGAATTTGTTGATGAAAATGCCAACTCAACAAATCAAAATAGTAATGTAATAGAAGAAGATTCGAAAAATGATACTGGAGATGTTGGGCTATCTGTAGGTAAGCAAGCACCCGACTTCACCCTTAAAACCCTTGATGGGGAAACTGTCTCTTTGTCGGATTTTCGTGGACAAAAAGTAATGATCAATTTTTGGGCAACCTGGTGCCCTCCTTGTCGCGCGGAAATGCCTGATATGCAAAAATTTTACGAAGATGAAAAGGTAGTCATTCTTGCTGTCAATTTAACAGAAACAGAATCGAGTAAAGATGACGTTTATGATTTCAGGAAAGAGTTTGGATTGACATTTCCTATTTTAATTGATGAAAACTTGGATGTTGGTACGCAATATCAAATAAGGCCAATACCAACGTCATTTATGATCGACACAGAGGGAATCATACAACACAAAGCGACTGGCCCAATGAATTATGAACAAATGGTTGAGGAGTTAAAACAGATGAACTAACCCCCATTCTTAGTTATCCCGCGTGGATGGGCGGTAATACCCCCAACTCACATCTTAAGTAAAAGTGGGGGATAAACTGCCATGAAAATAAAAAATTAAATTTTTCATCCTTGCTGGTGAAGCTTGCTTCATGGTTGGCTGGCCGTATATGTCCGATTGGTTCATGATCTTAAATCATATCTTTGGGTGTTAACAATCAGTGGGGACGGCCGCTGATTGAAGTTTCACTTTAAAGAAGTCAGCACAATAAATCTTCTTTTGTATTGACATTCTTTTCTCTATTTAATAAAATACCTATAGGGGTATTAAAATTAAAACCAAACTAAAATGAAAAGGAGAGATGTAGAATGGAAAACAAAATTACAGTATATACAACATCTACTTGCCCATATTGTGTCATGATGAAAAACTTTTTGAAAGACAAAGGACTACCGTTTTCTGAGGTGAATGTACAACTAGATCAGGCGGCAGCCAATCGCTTAGTGGCAGCAACTGGACAATTAGGAGTTCCACAAACGGAGGTTAATGGGAAGTGGGTATTAGGTTTTGACCCAGAAACTTTGATGAGTTATTTGAATTAATAAATAGCCCCATGGGTATAATGAAAAAATAAAAAAGAATAGATTCCATTTCCTTTAAAGGAAGTATTCTTGGAAAGGTTGATTACTGTGGAATACAATACTCAAGTAAAAAACCGAGTAAAGCGAATGGAAGGACAGCTTAGGGGAATCCTCAACATGATGGAAGAGGAAAAAGAATGTAAGGATGTCATTACTCAATTATCAGCTGTACGATCTGCTTTAGATCGTACTATTGGGGTAGTTGTTAGTTCCAATCTTGTTAATTGTATGATCGATTCAAAAGGGAATGACGCAAAAACAGATGAACTTATTAAAGAAGCCGTTAACCTACTGGTCAAAAGCAGGTAGACTTCAGGGGTTGACTTCTTTTTTTTAGTTTAGTACTATACCCACAGGGGTAATATTTTAAACTCGAATAATCCTGAGGAGGATAACAGAAATGGAATATATCAACTATATCATCCCAGCACTTTTAGTAGCTTGGCTTGTTGTACGTATTTTACCAACAAAAGGGGTTAGACAAATTACAACTGCAGAGCTAAGGAAAGAATTAAAAGATAAAAGCAAAATTTATGTGGATGTACGTACACCTGGTGAATTTTCATCGAATCACATTAAAGGATTCAAAAACATCCCTCTACAAATACTAGCACAAAATACGAAAGAACTTTCAAAAGAAAAAGAAATTGTAGTGATCTGTCAAAGTGGTATGAGAAGTAATAAGGCTTGTAAAGTGTTGAAAAAACATGGATTTGATAAAGTGACTAATGTAAAGGGTGGAATGAGCGCCTGGGTATAAATTACAAAGAGGAGGAATAAAGTCAATGGAACAAATTACACCTAGAGAAGTGGAAGAGCTTCTTATAACAAATAAAGAGGTCAACATCATTGATGTAAGAGAAGTGGATGAAGTTGCTGCTGGAAAGATTCCTGGGGCAATTAATATTCCTCTTGGATTACTTCAGTTCAAATTCCATGAACTGGATAAAAATAAAGAATATATTATGGTTTGCCGCTCGGGAGCCCGAAGCGGGAATGCTACTATGTTTTTAGAGTATCAAGGATTTAAGGTTAAAAACATGGTTGGTGGAATGATTTCCTGGAAAGGCAAAGTGTCTTAAAGAAAGATAGGGAGAAGTTTTTTAAAATCTTTTATACTATTGGGGGTATTTGAAGAGTGGCAGTTAATGTAATGACATCTAAAGAAGTCACACAAAAGGTTGTAAACAAGGAAAGGTTATTTATCTTGGATGTCAGAAATGAAAGTGACTTTCAAGATTGGAAAATCGAAGGGGAAAACTTTGACCATTTAAATGTTCCTTACTTTGAATTACTAGATGGTGTAGACGAAATCATGGATAAGATTCCGACAGAGGAAGAAATTTTAGTCGTTTGTGCTAAAGAAGGTTCCTCAGTCATGGTAGCAGAAATGTTAGACGAAAAAGGTATCAAGGTCTCTTATCTTGAAGGTGGAATTAAAGCCTGGAGTGAACATCTAGAACCCGTTAAAGTTGGTGAACTCAATGATGGCGGAGAACTTTATCAGTTTGTTCGTATTGGAAAAGGGTGCTTGTCTTATATGGTCATCTCTAATGGAGAAGCAGCCATTATAGATGCCACTCGAATGACCTCTGTTTTCCTTGATTTTGCAAAGGAAAAAGGAGCTAAAGTCACGCATGTATTTGATACGCATCTTCATGCAGACCATATTTCTGGTGGACGTGAAATCGCAGCTCAAACAGGGGCAACGTACTGGCTTCCACCAAAAGATGCTACTGAAGTGACTTTTGAATACTCTCCTCTAGAAGGAGGAAATGTGGTAACCATCGGTGATACAGCTATTGACATTCATGCGCTTTACACGCCAGGTCATACCATTGGATCCACTTCATTTGTAGTTGATGAACAATTCTTAGCTTCCGGTGATATTTTATTCATCGATTCCATTGGACGCCCAGACTTAGCTGGTTTAGCAGATGACTGGGTGGGCGATTTGAGAGAAAGTTTGTATAAGCGCTACAGAGAGCTTTCTGATGAACTTATCGTTTTACCAGCTCACTTTATGATAATTGATGAACTTAATGATGACGGAAGTGTTTCAGAAAAACTCGGAACATTATTTGCTAAAAACCATGGTCTTAATATAGAAGATGAGCAGGAGTTTAGAAGAATGGTAACAGAAAATTTACCACCACAACCAAACGCTTATCAAGAAATTCGTCAAACAAATATGGGTAAAATTAACCCAGACGAAGAAAAGCAACGCGAGATGGAAATCGGACCAAACCGATGTGCAGTGAGATAACAATGGGTGGTTTTTAGGGACAGGAACCTTGTTTCATGTGAGAGGGAGCCTGTCCCTATTCTTATAGAATCATAACCTTGTGTTAAAATAATATAGAATAATTCTACAAAGTAGGCAGGTAACGAATATGAGCATAAAAAAAGGATCACTATTTATTGGTATAATAGCCGTAATTATCGTAATCGCTTATAATTACGTGAATCCATCAGAAATCCAGTCGATCTCAACGGAGGACTTAGCTAACAGATTACAAGGGGAGAATGGCAATGATGCCCTCTATATAGATGTTCGCGAACATGATGAATATGTAGCCGGCCATGTTGAAGGGATGCTTAATTTTCCATTGAGCAACTTAGAGGAAAGTATGAAAAAGATTCCTAAAGACATAGAGGTAGTTATCATTTGTCAGAGCGGTAATAGAAGTATGCAGGCTGCGGAGTTGTTTCAGAAAAACGGCTATGAAAACATCGTTAATGTTGAGGGTGGTATAAATAGCTGGCAGGGGAAATTAGTTCAAAAATAATTAGAAAAAGGCATTGTGTTGAGAAGGAGGAACAGGGGCCTGTGGCAGGTCTTTGTTTTTTTATTCTAAAATATGGTGGATCAAGGACAAATCGGTCGAGAGGACCCAACGTTAGAGGGATGAAGCCCAAAACTGGCAAGAGCAACAAAAGTTATGTGCTTCATACAGGTGATGAAGCCCAAAA
>JAWJLM010000004.1 GCA_040191315.1 Bacillaceae bacterium S4-13-56
GAGCAAGCGAACAGAGTTATGGTGTTCACGCAAAAGAATGATACACATAGCCCCCCAAATAAACAGAAAGATTTGTTCTTTATGAAGATGATTAACCTCAAAACCAGTATAAAGTGTAACCCCCTCCCAAACATTCCCGTTTAATTTTATATGGATGTTACTTTATTGCATCCCTATTCTTGTAGTATAGTTATAATAGGCAAAAAATTTCTATTTTTTGCTTAAACTTCAAGTGAAAGCTCCTTTAGTTACGTTCATATAAAGGGAAGGTCAAATATGTCAGGGGGAATTTAATTCTATGTCACAGAAAATTTTTTACTATCATCCCAAGGTACAAGGCTTAATGAAAAATATAAATCAAGTAATTATCGGAAAAGAGGATATTGCAACACTTAGTTTAGTAGCGTTGCTAGCTAAGGGACATGTTTTGTTAGAGGATGTTCCTGGGGTCGGGAAGACCATGCTAGTTCGTACGCTTGCAAAATCACTAAGCTGTGATTTTAAACGAATTCAGTTTACACCGGACCTGCTTCCATCAGATGTTACGGGTATTTCAATATATAATCCTCAAGAAGCCAAGTTTGAGTTTCGTCCAGGCCCAATTTTAGGGAATATTGTGTTGGCAGATGAAATTAACCGAACTTCACCCAAAACTCAATCTTCCTTATTAGAAGGAATGGAAGAAGGAAGTGTAACAGTAGATGGGAACACGCTTCCGCTTTCTCAGCCTTTCTTTGTAATGGCTACTCAAAACCCGATTGAATATGAGGGGACGTATCCCTTGCCAGAAGCGCAACTCGATCGATTTTTACTAAAGTTGAATATGGGTTATCCGTCTCCGTCAGAAGAATTAGAAATGTTGAAAAGAACAAGTGGAGAGCACCCTATTCATAGCATTGGCCCTGTGATGGACAAGGAAGAACTCATCCAAATGCAAAAAGCTGTGTTAGATGTTTATATTGATACTCAGCTTCAGCGGTATATTATAGACATTGTCAACAGATCAAGGGAGCACCGTTCTATTTATCTTGGTGTGAGTCCTCGTGGTTCTATCGCGCTTATGAAAGCGGCAAAGGCATTTGCTTTCATATCTGACCGTGACTATGTCCTTCCGGATGATGTGAAATATTTGGCACCATATGTGTTATCTCATCGTATGATTTTAACTTCAGAAGCAAAATTTGATGGATTAACCACCGAAAGTGTAATCGAGGAGATTTTAGAAAGTACTTCCATTCCGGTTCATAAGGAATTCAATGCACGATGAGACATATCTTTCTACTCATTCGAAAGACTGTTTTTCTACTATTGCTAGTAGGAATACTTTTTTCCTACGCCATGTTTCAGGGAGGATTTGTCAGCTGGTTTTTGTTTTATAGTGTGACCCCTCTCGTTCTTTATGTCCTTATTCTCCTCTTTTATCCATTTTCAAAATGGAAGGTTGAACGCAGTATATCGAATCACATATTAAGATCCGGTGACGCGTTAATTGCTGAAGTCAAGCTAACTAGGAAAATACCTTTTCCTTTGTTTTATTGCGTGGTTGAGGAAATGCTTCCTAAAAGCCTAGAAAAGAAAAACTTAGGCATTGAAATGTACAAGTACATGGGACAACCGAAAGCTGTTTATGAGCCACGTTCTATTAAACGCGTTCTTTTTCCTGGGTTCAAACGATCCTTCAGTTTTCGCTATGGTATCGAAGGGTTACCTAGAGGCGAGCACCATTTACAAGCTATACGAGTCAAAATGGGAGACATCTTTGGCTTTGTAAAAAAGGAACACTATTTTGAGGTGTATGATGCAATTCTCGTTTATCCGAAATTTAGAAAACTATCGATGAATGAAAAAGCTCATAGTTTTGAAGAAGGGGTAGCTCCTTCTTACAATATCAATTTAAAAGATACAACCGTTGTTTCAGGTGTCCGTGAATATGCACCGGGTGACCGAGTTTCTTGGATTGATTGGAAGACAACTGCTCGAAAAAATTCAGTCATGACCAAGGAGTTTGAAAAACAAAAGAGCTTCGATATGCTCTATATTTTGGATGCTACTAGTCATTCTGCTAATGACGAGATTGTTTTTGAAGGTGCTGTGGAATTGTCAGCTTCTCTTTTAGATGCTCTCCGTAAACAGACTTCGGAGCTTGCTTTTATGACTATAGGAAAGCAACGAACTTATTTTCCAATCCAAAGAGATGTTTCTAAACAGGACAAAATTAATCAACATTTAGCAAAACTGACCCCTAGTGGGAACGTTCCTTTTGGTCAGGCTATAATTGATGCCCAGCGTTCTTTACCGTCGGGTTTAATTACGTTGTTGGCAACTTCAAATCTCTCACGTGAAACCAAAGAAACCATTGGAAAATTACGTTTCAAGTCTAGTAAAATCGTGTTGTTTTATATTCAAGCAAAAGATCGAATTTCAGAAGAACAACATCAATTGTTGGCAGAACTTAGGTCATCGGGTGTGATTGTAAATCTCATGACTGAGGACAAGTTTTTAAAACAAACATTTGAGGTGAGTACATGATGCGGCAGTCAGGAGATGGGCAGCAACAGTATTTAATCAATGCTGCCGTATTTTTTGGTGGGTTCCTTCTTTTTTGGGAATGGTTACGCCCGCTTGAACAAGTAACAGATACAGAAGATGCTACCATATTTATACTTTATGCTGCCTTTTGTTTTGTGCTTTCCTTTTTGCAGCTACCATGGTATGTCTCTTCTCCATTAAAGCTGTTAGGAATGGCTTATTTGATTGATGGTCTGTTCTTGGAACAAGCCTTTCTAAGTAAGGAATGGTTCCTAGCGGTTTATGCAGATCTAGTGGTAAATTTTGAATTTATTGTTGCTAGAGAATGGTGGGAAATGACCCCGTTCTTTAGAAGTTTACTATTTTTTATTTTGCTCTGGCTCATGAGTTATCTCTTATATTATTGGTTAGTCATCGCGAAGAAAACGCTGTTTTTTATCGTTATTACCATAATCTATATTACTATTCTTGATACTTTTACAGTGTATGAGGGGATGACTGCCATCATCAGGACCTTTGCTGTTTCCTTTGTTATGCTAGGACTTACTAGTTTTACAAAGGAGATGGCTAATGAAAAAATTCCGGTCCGAGGAGGAAAACGCACCACTTCTTGGGTGGTTCCCTTACTAGTTGTTGTAATAGCATCAAGCTTACTTGGATATTTAGGGCCTAAATTTGAACCGCAATGGCCGGACCCTGTACCGTTTATGGAAAGTGCAGCAGAAGGAATTGGGAATGGATCTGGACCAGGAATTCGTAAGGTGGGTTATGGAGAAAATGATTCGCGATTAGGGGGTTCTTTTGTTCAGGATGACTCTCCAGTTTTTCAGGTAGCCGCTAATGAGCGTTATTATTGGCGTGTAGAATCTAAGGATTTTTATACCGGAAAAGGATGGGAGAGAACGATTGAAAGAGACACTCAATTCCATGGGAATGGGGAACTCTCACTCGACTTCCATTCGCCAACCGTTTTATCTGAGGAATCATCGTTTGCGGTCGTTGGGTTTAATGGAGAAACAAGGCTTCCGGTACTGGTTTATCCTTATGGCATAAGCGCTGTTGACGCAGTCGGAGAAGCAGAATATAGAGTAGAGCCTGAAAGTGGCAGAATTGAAACGATCATAGAAGGGAACCGAGGATCTCTAGAAACTTATCAATTAGCTTTTAACGAACCTTCCTTTTCAATCAATAAATTAGAGGAAGATAATGGTACTATATCGTCAGAAAATGTAGCTCCTTATCTCCAGTTGCCAGAGGGTCTTCCCCAGAGAGTAAAAGACTTAGCTGCAGAAATTACGGAACCACATGAAAAGAAATATGAAAAAGTGAAAGCAGTAGAACGATATTTTAGTAGTACGGGTTTTGAGTACGATACAACAGGAATTCCTGTTCCTAGCGAAGACGAAGACTATGTAGATCAATTTTTGTTTGAATCACAAGTTGGATATTGTGATAACTTTTCCACCTCGATGATTGTGCTGCTTCGTTCTATCGATATCCCTGCTCGGTGGGTTAAAGGATTCACAGGTGGTGATCTTTTAAACGAAAAAATTGAAAGAAATGGTGAAGAGTTAAATGTTTACCAAGTGACTAATTCCAATGCCCACTCTTGGGTAGAGGTGTGGTTTGAAGGGGTAGGTTGGGTTCCTTTTGAACCTACGAAAGGATTTATTAATCGTGCTGAATTCTATCAGGAAGTAGACCCTAATGAGACACCTGAGAATGAAGGAACAGAAGAACCAGAAATCGATCCAAATTTAAATGATCCTTCTTTAAATCCGCGTAATCGTTTGGAAGATTCACTCTCTGAAGATGAAGCTAGTGGTGGAGGAGCAAACGGTAAATCTTTTTCATGGCTGTCTTGGATTCTAGGAATTCTCGTTGTTGCTGGACTTGTATTTGGATTATATAAATCTAGATTCAACTGGCTAAGTAGATGGTATCTCTTCAGGTACATGAAAAAATCAGATAATGAAAGCTATCAAAAAGCCTATCATTTTCTAATTAAAGTGTTGGCTCATCGAGGGCTAAGAAGAAAAGAAGGTCAGACTCTTCGAGAGTTTGCGAAGGAGATTGATCGTGATTTTCAAACTCAACATATGAGTCGTCTCACCTACCAGTATGAAAAGATTTTATATCGTCCTCAAAAAGAGGAAGGTCAATGGGATCAAGAGAAAGAAATATGGGCTGATCTTTTAAAAAGAAGTCTATCTTGACCGAGTGTGTCGAATCTTGTTAAAATAGGTTATTCCAAAAGTACCTTCATATATCCTCGAAAATAGGGTTCGAGAGTCTCTACCATGACACCGTAAACGTCGTGACTATGAAGGCAGTTGTTTCCTAATATGTTAACTTTGTGCACTCAGGTGCGATGTAACGGGACATCTGTCTTCTATTTTTCTTAGAGGATAGGTGTCTTTTCTTTTGCTTTAAATAAAGTCTATAAAAATAAAGGGGTGCCATCCATGTTGGAAGAAAACCAAGAAATGATCCTAGTACTAGATTTTGGTGGCCAATACAATCAATTAATTACACGCCGTATTCGTGAGCTTGGGGTATATAGTGAGCTACACTCCCATAAGTTGACGGCAGAAGAGATTAAGAGAATGAATCCTAAAGGGATCATTTTTTCTGGTGGCCCAAACAGTGTGTATGATCCAAATAGTTTCTCCTGTGATGAGGATATATTTGAGATTGGAATACCGGTTCTTGGGATTTGTTATGGAATGCAGCTCATGACTCACCATTTTGGTGGAGCAGTTGAACGTGCAAATCAGCGAGAATACGGAAAATCAACGATTCAAATCCAAACTGAATCTGCCATTTTTGCAGACCTTCCAAATGAACAAACCGTTTGGATGAGTCACAGCGATAAGGTTATTGCTCCACCAGAAGGCTTTACTGTGGATGCAACGAATCCATCTTGTCCTGTTGCCGCTATAAGTGACCCAAACCGCAGAATGTATGGGGTCCAATTCCATCCGGAGGTCCGTCATACCGAACATGGAAACGAGATGCTGGAGCGCTTTGTGTATACGGTTTGCCAATGTGAAGGAAATTGGAATATGGAAAATTTCATTGATCTCGAAGTGGAAAAAATCCGCGCTGAGGTTGGAGATCAAAAGGTATTGTGTGCACTTAGTGGTGGTGTTGATTCTTCTGTTGTTGCTGCGCTCCTTCACAAAGCTATCGGAGATCAATTGACCTGTATTTTTGTGGATCATGGATTGCTTCGAAAAAATGAAGCGGATGCTGTTATGGATACCTTTAAAGGGGACTTCCATATGAATGTAATTAAAATTGATGCCAAGGATCGTTTCTTAGGAAAATTAGAAGGGGTTTCTGACCCTGAGAAAAAACGGAAAATCATTGGTAACGAATTTATTTACGTATTTGATGATGAAGCATCAAAACTTAAAGATATTAACTATTTAGCTCAAGGAACTCTTTATACAGACATCATTGAAAGTGGAACAGATACCGCGCAAACGATTAAATCTCACCATAATGTTGGGGGACTTCCAGAAGACATGCAATTTAAGTTAATTGAACCTTTAAACACCTTGTTTAAAGACGAGGTACGTGCGCTTGGTACTGAACTTGGAGTGCCAGATGAAATTGTTTGGCGCCAGCCATTCCCAGGACCAGGGCTAGCGATACGAGTTCTTGGAGAAGTAACGGAAGAAAAACTAGAGATTGTAAGAGAGTCCGATGCGATTCTTCGCGATGAGATTAGTAAAGCAGGGTTAGATAGGGACATTTGGCAATACTTCACGGTACTTCCTGATATTCGAAGTGTTGGGGTAATGGGAGATTCTAGAACTTATGATCATACTGTGGGTATTCGTGCTGTCACATCCATTGATGGAATGACTTCTGATTGGGCACGTATTCCATTTGATGTTCTGGAAAAAATATCTACACGAATTGTGAATGAAGTCGATCACGTCAATCGAATTGTGTATGATATCACTAGTAAGCCGCCTGCAACTATTGAGTGGGAATAAAGGGTATTTCATTAGTTCTAAACTTATTATAGATAGGAAGAACACACGGTAAACACGAACATTTTTAATTTTTTAAAATTAATTATTCGTTTTTTGTTGACTGTAATCTATGAAATTAGTATTATAGTAAAGAAATCATATCAATTTAATAAAAAACACTGTCGTATAATCTTGGGGATATGGCCCAAAAGTCTCTACCGGACTACCGTAAATAGTCTGACTACGTGGTGATTGATAGGAAGTCTATTTTTCTATTATTTCTCCTTTCATGTAGAGCATACTTGGCCATGGGTTAAGTATGCTTTTTCTATTCGTAGCAATGACAGTGATACAAAATCCTAAGGAGGAAAAAATCATTATGAAGCAATTTTTTGAGTTTGAAAAGCTAGGAACGAACTATCGCACGGAATTTGTAGCCGGTCTTACTACTTTCTTATCTATGGCTTACATTCTTTTTGTTAACCCAGCTACACTAGCAATGCTCGATATCGAAACTTTACCTGAAGGCATGACTCGAATGGATCCAAATGCTATCTTTGGTGCAACGGCAATTGCGGCTGCTGTTGGTTCCTTAGTTATGGGATTAATTGCGAAATATCCTATCGCGTTAGCTCCTGGTATGGGATTGAATGCTTTCTTCGCTTATTCCGTTGTTCTTGGAATGGGTATTCCTTGGGAAACGGCTTTAGCTGGTGTGCTTGCTTCCGGACTTATTTTTGTGGTTTTAACTTTAACTGGAATTCGCGAAACGATAATTAATGCGATTCCTTCCAACCTAAAATATGCCGTTGGTGCAGGTATTGGTTTGTTTATTGCTTTTATCGGTTTGAAGAACGCTGGAATTATTACTGCTAATCCCGCTACCTTAGTATCGCTTGGTGATTTGACTCAAGGAACTACTTTGCTTGCTATTTTCGGAATTGTAATTACAGTTGTTCTAATGACTTTAGGGATTAAAGGTGGAATTTTTTACGGATTACTTTTAACATCTATTGCAGGAATGGTTGTCGGTTTGATCCATCCTCCAACAGGAATCAATGATGTGGTAGGAGCTGTTCCAGATATTTCTCCAACCTTTGGTCAAGCGATTCTGCACTTTGGTGATATTTTTACTTTAGAAATGCTAGTTGTTATTTTAACTTTCTTGTTCGTTGATTTTTTTGATACTGCTGGAACACTTGTAGCAGTTGCTTCTCAAGCTGGATTTATGAAGGATAACAAACTTCCTCGCGCTGGAAAAGCACTTTTTGCTGACTCAGCTGCAACTGTAGTGGGTGCCATTGTTGGTACTTCTACAACTACTTCTTACATTGAATCTTCAGCAGGGGTTGCTGCGGGAGGACGCTCAGGATTTTCATCTGTAGTTACAGCAGGATTTTTCTTGCTAGCATTGTTCTTCTCCCCGCTTTTGGGCGTCGTTACGTCAGAAGTAACTGCACCAGCTCTTGTCATTGTTGGAGTTCTCATGGTGTCCTCTTTGAAGAATATTGAGTGGGATCAATTTGAAGTGGCAGTCCCTGCTTTCTTGACTGTTATTGCAATGCCACTTACTTATAGTATTGCAACAGGAATTGCAATTGGTTTTATTTTCTACCCAATTACGATGATTCTAAAAGGACGTTCGAAAGAAATTCATCCAATCATGTACGGACTATTTGTAATCTTTGTCTTATACTTTATTTTCTTATCCTAGTTCTAAATAATAAGAGCCGGATCCAATTGATGTATTGGGTCCGGCTTTTTTTCAACAGATAAGAAAGTATAAAATTTGTCTAGCTCCAGCGCCCTATCGACTAGAGTCGGTTCCCTCCTCTCCATCGATAAGTCAACATCGATTCACTTCGTGAACCGTGTTTCCTTTATCTCGCTCGATGAGGTCCACCGCCTTACGTCGATGATCGAGGGCGCTTGCGCTTTTCTTAAGATAAAGTATAAAATTTGTTTAGCTCCAACGAAAAAGCTTCATCGAGTAATCTTCGAAGTTTCTGCCCCGAGTAAGGAAAGCTACATAGAGCTACTTCGCAGAAACAAGTGCTTTTCTTGTTTCGAGGGGCGCTTGCGCTTTTCTTAGTGTGCCCCTGTGGGAAGAAGGATTTTAAAGTTTATGTCCTCCTAAAACACGTATTAATTAATTACTACAATAGACTTTTCCTTCTTAAATCCTCAATAGCTTCATGAACATGATCGACAACATAATTGGCTACTTGCTTAACCTCGGGATCTGCAGTTGAAATAGCATAACTGTGCTTAGTCAATCTAAGCATCTCTATATCATTATGTGAATCCCCAATACAAGCAAGTTCATCAGGGTGAATGCTGTTTGTTTGAAGAATCGGCAATATTGCATTGGCTTTGTTAATATTTTTAGGCATAATATCAAAGCAAGTAGGGTATGAGATATAACAATCCATTTGTTGATCAAACGTTTGATTAATTTTCTGAATCATCGGTGGTAAATCTTTTTTTTCTCCAAAAACTGAAATTTTAGAGGGATTGATATTACTCCCAAAAAGTTCTGCCATATTAGGTGTCACTTGGATGGAATGGAATAGCTGTTTTTCAATGAGGTCCACCATTTCATTTCTTTCTAACACGTGGGTCTCTCTATCTGTGGACACGGTAACAACGACATGATCTTGATTTACAGCTTCTAATAGGGTGCGTGAAATTTCTGCTTCGAATGTTCGCTCAGAAATTTTTTTGTGAGCAAGGTCGTAAACATAAGCACCGTTTTGACTAATTCGATGACCTGCTCGTGCTATTCGTTTTAAGATTTCTTGGATTTCATGATCCATTCTACCAGTAGCAATTCCAAATTGTATCCCTTGATCAATTATTTCTTGAATTGCAGAAATATCTTCATTTGATATATAATGGTTGTTGCCCAGTAAAGTGCCATCTAAATCAGTAACAAATAGTTTGATCATGTTGAATCTCCTTTCGATTTGTAACTACAATGTTTTAAAAGTATAATGTTTTATTTCTAGTGTAACGCTCGAAATGGGATTCAACCAAGAAATATATTTGCGAAATATGGTTAATATAATCTGTTTCGTAAAATATTAAAGATAGTTGTTTTGGAAATGACCTGATGAATAAACTTATATTTAGGAGTGAATTGATATGGTAGAACAAACACTTAAGATTACGTCCCCTGACGGAGTGCATGCGCGCCCGGCAACAATTCTTGTCCAAAAGGCAGGCCAATTCGAGGCGGAATCCAACCTTGAATACAACGGAAAAAAAGTAAACCTTAAATCGATTATGGGAGTCATGGCCCTAGGGATTGCTTCTGGTGCAGAAATAAAAATAACATCAGAAGGACCAGATGAACAGGAAGCTCTTGATGCAATAATCTCAGCTGCAAAGGAGCAGAACTTAGGGGAGTGAATTTTCATCAGAATGAACTAGCAGTAATACCCCACCTCAAATCTTAAGGAAAACTAGAAGAATAGGTGGGGGATAAACTGCCATGAAAATAAAACATTAAGTTTTTCATCCTTGTTGGTGAAGCTTTCTTCATGGTTGGCTGCCCGTATGTCCAATTAACGAATCGTCAGTGGGAATGAAGAAACCGCCACTGATAAGTTTGCTTTTTATGGAATGCAGTAAACGTAAAGGTGTTACCCTGTAAAAATAAGGGGACACCTTTATTTAGTCTGCATAAAATCCTCTTGACCAAAATGTGAGCCGATGTTATAGTTAGAAAGTCGCAAAAATAGAATGGGCCTGTAGCTCAGCTGGTTAGAGCGCACGCCTGATAAGCGTGAGGTCGGTGGTTCGAGTCCACTCAGGCCCACCATTCTTGTTAGGAATAGTTTTATAGAATAGGGAATACGGGGCCTTAGCTCAGCTGGGAGAGCGCCTGCCTTGCACGCAGGAGGTCAGCGGTTCGATCCCGCTAGGCTCCATAAAAAACGTCTGAAGAACTCATCTTCAGACGTTTTTTTACAAGAAAGCATAAAATTTGTCTAGCTCCAGCGAAAAATCTTCCTCGAGTGATCTTCGAAGTTTTTGCCCCGAGTAATCACTGGAAGGAAAGCTACTTAGAGCTACTTCGCAGAAACAAGTGCTTTTCTTGTTTCGAAGGGCGCTTGCGCTTTTCTTATGCAAAAGTGGTCTTACTCCTCATCTAAATATTTCACCTCTACACGCTTTTTCTTTCTGTCCTTGGAATGAAGGCGATACAATTGAATAACCAATAAACCATTTTCATAAGTAGCCTCCATTCGGTCGCTGCGTACTGGGAATGGAAGATCAACTTTTCGGTGAAAGTCTCCTTGAGGAATTTCCTCTAGAACTGCTTTATGATGAGAGGTTTGTAAGCGAATGGATCCCTCTAATTCTAGAGTTGTTTCGTCAGCGTACACATTAATATCTTCCACTTTTCTAACTCCAGGAATATAAACCATGCAAAGTATTTCCTGATCGGTTTGATACATATTTATTTTAGGGAATGTGTTATTGGTAAAATGTTCAAATTGATTCCAAAATCTTTTTCCGAAGATGGTATCCATATTCTTTTGCCAATCATCCATATTTTTAAAAGGGTCAAACATCTAAAAGCTCCTTTCCTATGGTCTTTTCTTTCTTGAAAAACTAAGTGTATAATAAGGGCCTAAGTATTCTTGTAATTAAAATATGAAAAAGTTTATGTTGAGTGCCTGTCTTTGGGTTGGTAAGGAGGAAATGGTAATGCTTGAAAATGGCATCGTTATGGTGCTTATCATCTTAACGATCAATGTTGTTTACGTGTCATTTTTTACGATACGAATGATCTTAACAATGAAGGGTCAAAGATATCTTGCCGCCTTCTTGAGTATGTTTGAGGTAGTAATCTATGTTGTTGGGTTGGGACTTGTTCTCGACAACTTAGATCAAATTCAGAACCTAATAGCTTATGCAGTTGGATATGGACTTGGGGTTATAACTGGCATGAAGATCGAAGAAAAGTTAGCCCTAGGATATATAACGGTTAATGTAATTTCTACTAATCCGGATTTAGAGTTTACTCGCTTACTTCGAGAAAAAGGGTATGGGGTGACGAGTTGGATGGCTTATGGAATGGATGGAGACCGTCTAAATATGCAAATTCTTACTCCAAGAAAATCTGAAATAGCTCTTTATAAAGCAATTAAAGAAATTGATCCTAAAGCATTTATCATTGCTTACGAGCCAAAAACCATACATGGTGGTTTTTGGGTAAGAAATGTTCGGAGAGGGAAATCATTATGAGCAAGAAAAAGAAATTTGAAGTGCAGGAAAGTGAGACCATTGAGGACTGCCTTGATCGGATGAAGAGGGAAGGGTATTTTCCGGTCAAAAGATTAGAAAAACCAGTCTTTGAAGAAGTCATGAAAAACGGCAAGAAAGAGGTTATCCCTCAAGGAAGAATCATTATATTTGAGGGGGAACAGGTGAATAGCGAACAATAAAAACAAAATTTATATTAATGTTCGTTTTTTATTGACAGTTTCCATGGTCGGTTGTTAATATGAAAGAAGAAGAAAATCTAACAAATTACCTCGTATAATTTTGGGGATATGGCCCATAAGTTTCTACCTGGCGACCGTAAATTGCTGGACTATGAGGGAAGACCTTTGCATGTCGAGGGCTTTTTTCTGTCTGAATACAAAGCCCGCGCTTCATTGTGGATTTCTACTTTCAAAGAGTCTGCATAACATGCATTCCATTACACATCAAGTGCTAATGTCTTCCCTTTTATAGGAAGCATTAGCATTTTTTTATAGTATCAGAATTTATAAGTGGTTAGAGAATTTGTCTAGCTCCAGCGAAGAAGCATCATCGAGTAATCATCGAAGTTTTTGCCCTGAGTAAGGGAAAGCTACTTGGAGCTAATTCGCAGAAACAAGTGCTTTTTCTTGTTTCGAGGGGCGCTTGAGCTTTTCTTAACAGATAGGAAAGTATAAAACTTACCTATCTGCATAAGTGCAACTAAGGCATTCGCCACAAAGGCTTGGTGAATGCCAAGTTTTCTAATGTTCAAAAGGGTGTTCCTTTCAATCAGTAGAACAAAATTATAAAAGGGAAAAGGTGATATTGTGATAGGAATTGTAATGGGTAGCATATCAGATTGGGAAACGATGAAAGAAGCTTGTTATATATTAGACGCTCTTGAAGTTCCATATCAAAAGGATGTTGTTTCTGCTCACCGGACACCTGACAAAATGTTTCGGTATGCAGAAGAGGCTCGGGAAAATGGAGTCAAGGTGATCATAGCTGGTGCGGGTGGTGCTGCTCATCTCCCAGGAATGATTGCATCAAAAACAACGGTTCCTGTCATCGGGGTGCCGATCCAGTCCAAAGCCTTAAACGGAATGGATTCGTTGTTATCTATTGTTCAAATGCCAGCAGGAATTCCCGTGGCAACCGTTGCAATAGGAAAAGCAGGTGCAACTAACGCAGGATTATTGGCAGCTCAGATGTTGGCAACTAATAATCCAAGCCTAATTGAACGTTTGAACAATTATCGTGAAAGCTTAGAAAAAAAGGTTCAGGAAATGAGTGAGGAACTTGAAAAACAATAAATCTATGATTCTACCAGGGCAAACGATTGGAATATTAGGAGGGGGCCAGCTCGGACGCATGATGGCCATATCTGCTAGAGAGATGGGATACAAGATTGCAGTGTTAGACCCTGACCCCAATGGACCTTGCGCACAAATTGCGGACCATGTAATTGCCACAGCTTATGATGACCAAGAAGGAGCTCGCCGTCTCCTTGAGGTAAGTGATGTGATTACTTATGAATTTGAAAATGTTGATTTAAAGGTAGCTACTCTATTTGAAGAAAGAGGAATCCTGCCTCAAGGCTCACGACTCTTACAGCTAACTCAAGATAGGATCCAGGAAAAAAGTTTCATTCAGAGCCAAAACGTACCAACAGCCTCTTTTGAAGAAGCCAAAAATGAAAAAGAGTTAGAGTTGGCCATTGAAAGGGTTGGCCTTCCTTGTGTCGTTAAAACGAGTCGAGGAGGATATGATGGGAAAGGTCAACAGATTGTTCGTACGGCAGAAGATATCAGTCATGCGCAAAGGTTGATTGAAAAAGGGATTTGTATCGTGGAACAGTGGATTCCGTTTGATAAGGAAATTGCGGTTGTTTTAACAAGGGGTGTTGATGGGGAGGTTACCGTTTTCCCAATTCCGGAAAATGTTCACGTCAACCACATTTTGCATCAATCTATTGTCCCAGCAAGAATATCTCAAGAGCTTCGAGCGGAAGCTATTCAATGGGGGAAAACATTGGCAACGGGCCTTGAGTTAGTGGGAACCATGGCAATCGAGATGTTTGTGAAGGGGAATGAATTATACGTCAACGAGCTTGCACCACGACCACATAATTCCGGGCACTATACAATTGAGGCTTGCCCAGTATCTCAGTTTGATCAACATGTTCGAGCGATTTGCGGACTTCCGTTGCTTTCTTTAGAGCCGTCACATGATGCTGTAATGGTCAATGTTTTAGGGCAGCATATGGAAGAGATTTTTAAAAACATATCTAAAATGAACAATGGTTTTCTTCATTTATATGGAAAAAGTGAGACAAGAGAAAACCGTAAAATGGGGCATATCACCTATGTTGGTGAAAGTCGTGATGAACTACTGGCGCTTATTGAGCAACAGCCACCGTTTACTTTTAATAAATAGGAGGACTTCTAATGATTGAACGTTATACTCGACCAGAAATGGGAGCGATTTGGACGGATGAAAATAAATTTAAGGCATGGCTAGAAGTGGAAATTTTAGCTTGTGAAGCCTGGAGTGAATTAGGAATTATTCCGAAAGAGGAAGTAATAAGACTCCGTGAGAATGCTTCCTTTGACATCCAACGAATTTACGAAATCGAAGAAGAAACACGTCATGATGTAGTAGCTTTTACGCGTGCTGTTTCGGAAACCCTTGGAGAAGAAAAAAAGTGGGTCCACTATGGATTGACGTCCACAGACGTAGTGGATACTGCCCTTTCTTATTTAATCAAGCAGGCTAATGACATCATTAAGCGTCAACTCGATACCTTTTTAGAAACTCTTGGGGAAAAAGCGAAAGAACATAAATATACCGTTATGATGGGGCGTACGCATGGGGTTCATGCTGAGCCAACGACTTTTGGCTTGAAGCTAGCCCTTTGGTATGAAGAAATGAAGCGCAATATCGAACGTTTTAAGTTTGCTGCCGATCAAGTGGAATTCGGGAAACTGTCTGGAGCGGTAGGTACATATGCCAATATTGATCCATTTGTGGAGCAGTATGTATGTGAAAAATTAGGGTTATCTCCTGCCCCTGTTTCAACCCAGACTTTGCAACGTGACCGCCATGCACACTACATGAGCACACTTGCATTAATTGCAACTTCTATAGAGAAAATGGCTGTGGAGATTCGAGGATTACAAAAAACAGAGACTCGTGAAGTGGAAGAGTTTTTTGCAAAAGGTCAAAAGGGTTCATCAGCTATGCCTCATAAGCGTAACCCAATTGGTTCGGAAAATATGACAGGAATGGCACGCGTGATCCGTGGGTACATGATGACAGCCTATGAAAATGTTCCTCTATGGCATGAGCGTGATATCTCTCATTCTTCAGCAGAACGTGTGATTTTACCAGACGCAACGATTGCTTTGAATTATATGTTGCATCGCTTTAACGGAATTGTGAAAAATTTAACCGTATTCCCTGATCGAATGAGGAGCAATATGGATAAAACCTTTGGACTTATTTTCTCCCAACGTGTTTTGCTCGCGTTGATCGATACTGGAATGTCACGTGAGAAGGCGTATGACCTTGTTCAACCTAGAGCCATGGAAGCCTGGGAAAAAGCAGTGCCATTTAGATCCTTAATTGAGGCAGAAGAGGAAATCACTGCTGTTTTATCTGAGGAAAAGCTTGATGAATGTTTTGATTATACACAGCACTTAGCGAACGTAGATCTCGTGTTTAACAGGATTGGGTTGGGGGAGTAAACTTGCTGATCTATTAACTAGAAAGTAAGAGTGGGTTTAGAAAAGGAGAGAATAGGAGCTGTCTATTAACGCAAAATGGGAAGAAGCAGAGGAAACCGAGTGAATAGAAGCAGTCTATTCACGCAAAATGGGCAGCGGCAGAGGAAACCGAGAGAATAGACGCAGTCTATTGACGCAAAATGGGAAGCGGCAGAGGAATCCGAGAGAATAGAAGCAGTCTATTGACGCAAAAGGAGATGCCGGAGAGGAAACCGAGTGAATAGAAGCCGTCTATTCACGCAAAATGAGATGCGGCAGAGGAGACCGAGAGAATAGAAGCTGTCTATTCACGCAAAATGAGAAGCGGCAGAGGAAACCGAGTGAATAGAAGCAGTCTATTCACGCAAAATGAGATGCGGCAGAGGAAACCGAGAGAATAGAAGCTGTCTATTCACGCAAAATGAGAAGCGGCAGAGGAAACCGAGTGAATAGAAGCAGTCTATTGACGCAAAATGAGATGCCGGAGAGGAAACCGAGAGAATAGAAGCAGTCTATTGACGTAAAATGAGAAACGGCAGAGGAAACCGAGAGAATAGAAGCTGTCTATTCACGCAAAATGAGAAGCGGCAGAGGAAACCGAGTGAATAGAAGCAGTCTATTGACGCAAAATGAGATGCCGGAGAGGAAACCGAGAGAATAGAAGCAAATAAACGCAAATAAACGCAAATAAACGTAAATAAACGTAATTAAACCAAAGGGAGGCACTCACTGTGCAGGGAGAATTGTTATATGAGGGGAAAGCAAAAAAGGTTTATCAGCATCCAACACAAGATGATCAAGTTATTCTGTCTTATAAAGATGATGCGACGGCTTTTAATGGACAAAAGAAGGAGCAGTTTCAGGGTAAGGGTACTCTAAATAATAAGATTTCTAGCTATTTTCTAAGTCTACTTAACGAACAAGGGATTCCTACTCATTTTATTGAGCAAATCAATGCAACGGACCAGTTAGTCTATAAATCTAGTGTGATTCCTGCCGAAGTGGTTGTGCGAAATATTGCTGCTGGAAGCCTCACCAAACGACTTGGATTTAAAGAAAAAACAGTGTTAACACCTCCTATAGTTGAACTTTACTATAAAAATGATGATTTAGGAGATCCCCTCATGAACGATGAGCACGCCCTCCATCTAACAGGGGAATCTGCAGAAACTTTACAACAAATTAAACAAATTGCACTTCAAATCAATAAAATTTTACAAAAACAGTTATTAGAAAAAGAGCTTATTTTAGCAGATTTCAAATTAGAATTTGGCCGACTCACCTACAACAATGACTTGGTTTTAGTGGATGAAATTTCACCGGATACATGCCGGCTTTGGGATGAGAAAACAGGGGAGAAACTCGATAAGGATGTTTTTCGTGAAGGAACAAATGATTTAATTACGGTTTACGGAGAAATCTGGAGAAGACTGGGGGAGGCATCATGTACAAAGTAAAGGTATTCGTTACGTTGAAAAATGGGGTTTTAGATCCACAGGGAAAAGCAGTGAAGCATTCACTTGAAACGCTTGGATATGAAGGGGTTCAAGAAGTAAGAGTAGGAAAATATCTTGAATTGACAGTAGAAAAGCTTGACCATATGGAGGAGCAAATCAAGGAAATGTGTGAGAAACTTCTAGCAAACCCAGTTATGGAAGACTATGAATATACGATTGAGGAGGTTGTCCCTCAATGAGGTTTGCGGTAGTTGTGTTCCCAGGATCAAATTGTGATCGTGACATGTACCATGCAGTAAAGGATGCTCTCCAAGAAGAAGTTGATATGGTGTGGCATTTAGAAACAAATCTTGAAAACTATGATGGTATTCTTCTCCCAGGCGGATTTTCTTACGGGGATTACTTAAGAACAGGAGCCATGGCAAAGACATCTCCTATTTTGAAGGCAGTCAAAGATGCTGCTCAAAAAGGGAAGCCTATTCTTGGGGTGTGCAATGGATTTCAGATTTTACTAGAGTCAGGACTCCTTCCTGGTGCGATGTTACGCAACAAAAATCTCAAATTTATGTGTCGGACGGTTGATCTCAAAGTAAAAAACAAAAACACCATGTTTACCACTGGGTATGATCAGGAGACGGTCCGACTTCCAATTGCTCACGGAGAAGGGAACTATTATTGTGATGAGAAAACGTATGAAACGCTTGTACAAAATGAACAAATCGTCTTTACGTATGGGGAGAACCCAAATGGGTCGGTTCATGATATTGCTGGGATTATAAATCAAGAAGGTAATGTACTAGGAATGATGCCGCATCCAGAACGTGCGGTGGAATCTTTACTCGGAAATGAGGATGGGCTTAAGCTATTTCAATCGATCGTAAAGAATTGGAGGGAATCCCATGCAGTCAACGCTTGAGTGGTTACCGGAGCAAATCGAAGAAAAACAAATCTATCGTGAGCTTGGGTTAACAGAGGAAGAGTTTACTAAAGTAAAAGATATTTTGGGACGCCGTCCAAACTGGACAGAGCTTGGTTTGTTTTCTGTCATGTGGTCGGAGCATTGTAGCTACAAAAATTCAAAGCCACTCCTCAAAATGTTCCCTACAGATGGGCCTCATGTATTGCAAGGTCCTGGAGAGGGAGCAGGGATTGTGGATATTGGTGATGAGCAAGCAGTTGTATTTAAAATGGAGAGTCATAATCATCCCTCTGCCGTAGAACCTTTTCAAGGAGCGGCTACTGGTGTGGGTGGAATTATTCGTGATGTGTTTTCTATGGGAGCTAGACCAATCGCACTCCTGAATTCTTTAAGATTTGGGGAACTGACATCCCCTCGAGTGCAATATTTGTTTTCTGAGGTCGTTCATGGAATTGCGCATTATGGGAATTGCGTGGGCATCCCAACGGTTGGGGGCGAGGTTCAGTTTGACGATTCCTATGAGGGCAACCCACTTGTTAACGCTATGTGTGTGGGTCTCATTCGTCATGAGGATATCCAAAAAGGTGTCGCGAGCGGGATCGGAAATACGGTGATGTATGTTGGCGCCGCAACGGGGCGAGATGGCATTCACGGCGCGACTTTTGCTTCGGAAGAATTGTCAGAAGCGTCAGCGAGTAAGCGTCCTTCGGTTCAGGTTGGGGATCCGTTTATGGAGAAGTTGTTGATTGAGGCGTGTCTTGAGGTGATCAAGAGTGATGCGCTTGTTGGGATGCAGGATATGGGGGCTGCTGGCCTCACGTCGTCGGCTAGTGAGATGGCGAGTAAGTCGGGGACGGGTATGGAGATGAATTTGGATTTGGTTCCTCAGCGTGAGTTGAATATGACGGCGTATGAGATGATGCTTTCGGAGTCGCAGGAGCGGATGTTGCTTGTGGTGAAGAAAGGATGCGAGCAGGAGATTAAGAATTTGTTCTTAAAATATGATTTGCATGCTGTTGAAGTTGGTGTGGTGACAGATGACCAACGTTTTCGTCTGCTACACAATGGTGAGGTGGTAGCGGATGTTCCGGTTGATGCGCTTGCTGAAGATGCACCTGTGTACCACAAACCAGATCGAGAGCCGGAGAGTTTTGCCTATCATCAAAATTTGAAGATGGAGGTTCCACAAGTCGAGGACCTTAAAGATACATTGTTAAAATTATTGGCACAGCCGACGATTGCTAGCAAGGAATGGGTGTATGACCAGTATGACAGTATGGTGCAAACGAACACGGTAGTGGTACCAGGCTCTGATGCGGCTGTCGTGAGAATTCGTGGCACGAAAAAGGCGCTAGCGATGACGACGGATTGCAATAGCCGATACTTAGCCTTGGATCCTTATGTTGGTGGACAGATTGCAGTGGCAGAAGCAGCTAGAAATCTCGTGTGTTCTGGTGCTAGGCCACTTGCGATTACAGATTGCTTAAATTTTGGAAATCCAGAAAAGCCGGAAGTGTTTTGGCAAATGAGGAAAGCAGTAGAAGGCTTGAGTCGTGCGTGTTCTGAGCTTGAAACACCGGTTATTAGTGGGAATGTTTCCTTGTATAACGAATCAGGTACTTCTGCTATTTTCCCTACCCCAATTGTAGGAATGGTCGGGTTGATTGAGGATACGGACCATATTACGACTCAGCATGCAAAGCAGGCAGGAGATTATATTTACGTTCTTGGCAAGGCTGCTGCTGAATTTGGTGGTTCTGAACTGCAAAAATTGATAGATGGAGAGTTTAGTGGTCAGCCACCAAAAATGAACTTGTCGGTGGAGAAAAATCGTCAAGAAGCAGTGCTTGGTGCCATTCGTCAGGGGCTTGTTCAATCCGTTCACGATGTAGCTGAAGGCGGATTGGCTGTTGCGTTATCGGAAGTGCTTTTCGAGAAAAATTTAGGCTGTGATGTTGCGGTATCAGGGGATGCGGTAGTTGAGCTGTTTAGTGAGACACAGTCACGTTATGTTATCACCGTTTCGCCAGAAAAAATGCATGAATTTGAGGTGCAAATGCCAGAAACCATTCAAATTGGTAAGGTTCAAGGTCATGGGCAATTTAATGTTCTATTAAATGATTTGGATATTTTATCAGTTCCAGTGGAAAAATTGAAAACAGCCTGGAAAGGAGCTATTCCATGCTTACTGAAATCAGAGGTTTAAATGAAGAATGTGGACTTTTTGGAATATGGGGTCATGTGGATGCTGTTCAATTAACTTATTATGGATTGCATAGCCTTCAGCATCGTGGGCAAGAGGGCGCTGGGATTGTGGTAACCGATGGAGAAAAATTGCAAACGCACAAAGGGCTTGGGTTGATAGCTGAGGTGTTTGACCAGGAAGATATTGATCGATTAAAAGGTTTTGGAGCGATTGGTCATGTTCGCTATGCGACTTCTGGTGGAGGTGGACTGGAAAATGTACAGCCTCTTCACTTTCGCTCACAGACAGGTGGCCTTGCGCTTGCCCATAACGGAAATCTGGTGAATGCCCAGTCTTTAAAACTTGAGCTTGAGGCACAAGGTAGCATTCTGCAAACGACATCGGATACAGAGGTCATTGCTCATCTTATTAAACGGAATCGTCATATGCCTATAAAAGATGCGATAAAACAGGCATTGACTTTGATCAAGGGAGCATACGGACTTTTAATGATGACGGAAAAACAGCTTTTTGTAGCTCTTGACCCACGGGGAATTCGTCCGTTATCGATTGGGCGTCTAGGAGATGCTTATGTATTTTCCTCTGAAACCTGTGCCTTTGATATCGTTGGCGCGACTTATATGGGGGAAGTGGAACCAGGGGAACTTTTAGTAATTGATGAAAATGGTCTTGAACGAGACCGATTTGCAGAGCCCATCCCTCGAAAACTATGTGCCATGGAACATGTCTACTTTTCTCGCCCTGATAGCCTTTTAAATGGAGTTAATGTTCATGCGGCTAGAAAGCGAATGGGAAGAAGGCTGGCGTTAGAGAATCCAGTGGAGGCTGATGTCGTAACTGGTGTTCCGGATTCTAGTATTTCTGCGGCGATTGGATTCGCGGAGGCTTCAAGAATTCCTTATGAGCTTGGGTTAATCAAAAACCGTTACGTAGGTAGAACTTTTATTCAGCCATCGCAAAGTTTGAGGGAGCAAGGTGTGAAAATGAAGCTTTCGGCTGTTCGTGGGATTGTGGAAGGAAAGCGAGTGGTCATGGTGGATGATTCTATTGTGCGTGGCACGACCAGTCGCAGAATTGTAAATCTATTGAGAGAAGCAGGAGCTACGGAAGTTCATGTTAGAATTGGAGCCCCTCCAATTATGAATCCTTGTTATTATGGAATTGATACATCAACAAGAGCTGAGCTTATTGCAGCTAACCATGACGTGGAAGCCATTCGCCAGTTGATTGGGGCGGATACCCTGTCGTTTATTTCTGTTGAGGGACTGGAAGATTCGATTGGTCGCTTAGAGAATTCGCCAAAACACGGTTTATGTACAGCGTGTTTCACAGGAGATTATCCAACGGAAATCTATAAAAATACGATTCATCCTTATCAAAAGGCCTGAGGTGAGAAGATGAGAAATGCATACAAAGAAGCTGGAGTGGACGTGGAAGCAGGGTATGAAGCAGTCGAACGTATGAAAAAACATGTGGAACGAACAGCTCGGACGGGAGTGTTAGGTGCTGTTGGTGGTTTTGGAGGAATGTTTGATCTAAGTGAGTGGAAGCGTTTTGAAGAACCTGTTTTGGTATCAGGATGTGATGGGGTTGGGACCAAGCTAAAATTCGCCTTTGAATTGGATCTCCATTCGACTATCGGGGTGGACGTTGTCGGGATGTGCGTTAATGATGTGCTGGCCCAGGGAGCGGAACCGTTATTTTTCTTAGACTATATCGCTACTGGAAAAAATGATCCGAGTCAGATTGAAGCTATTGTAAAAGGTGTAGCAGATGGGTGTGTGGAGGCTAATTGTGCACTCGTTGGTGGAGAAACAGCAGAAATGCCCGATATGTATCAAGATGGGGAGTATGATATTGCCGGTTTTACAGTAGGGATCGCTGAAAAATCGCAGCTGATAGAAAAAGAAAATGTAGCTGTTGGTGATGTACTGGTGGGGTTGCCATCTAGTGGCGTCCATTCCAATGGATTTAGCCTTGTACGAAAAATTGTACGAGATAAGCAGTTGGATTTAGGGGGAGTTTATCCTGGCTTGGATCGTCCGTTAGGCGAGGTTCTTTTGAAGCCCACTCGTATTTACGTGAAATCCGTCCTTCCTCTGATTGAACGTGGTCTTGTTCAAGGAATTAGTCATATTACTGGCGGTGGATTTTACGAAAATATTCCACGAATGCTGCCAGATGGTCTTGGAGTACGAGTTGATCGTGGATCTTGGAAAGTTCCTCAAGTTTTCACCTTTTTACAACAAGAAGGCAGCCTTTCAGATGAGGAGATGTTTGGGGTTTTTAATATGGGAATCGGCATGTTGCTAGCTGTACGCTCGTCCGATGTGTCTGAGGTGTTGGAGCTTGTGGAAGATGCTGTAGTCATTGGCCAAGTCATTGGGGAAAAAGGAGTGAAGCTGGAAGGATGAAAAAACTAGCTATTTTCGCCTCGGGAAGTGGAAGTAATTTTGAAGCTATAGTAAAGGATATTCATCTATCGGATTTTCCTGCAGAGATAGCGGTTCTAGTATGTGACAAGATGAATGCTAAGGTCATAGACCGCGCCAACCAATACGGAGTACCAGTCATGGTATTTGCGGCAATAGATTTTGCTTCTAAGGAAGCCTATGAAAAAGTGATTTTAGATCGGTTACGCTCCGAGCAGGTGGAATGGATTTTCTTAGCGGGCTATATGCGATTGATTGGCCCAACTTTATTGAAAGCTTATGAAGGAAGAATTGTTAATATCCATCCCTCTCTACTCCCTTCCTTTCCAGGGAAAGATGCGATTCAGCAGACCCTTGATTCAGAAGTGAAGGTGACCGGAGTTACGGTGCATTTTGTAGATGAGGGAATGGATACAGGTCCAGCGATTGCACAAGAAGCAACCCCAAGGTTTTCGGATGATACGTATGAGTCCCTCCATTTGCGGATTCAACAAATAGAGCATACAATTTACCCAAAAGTCATTCGAGAACTAGTTACTAAGGAGGATACCAAATGGGTCAACGTGCACTCTTAAGTGTTTCGGATAAAACAGGAATAGTAGATTTTGCAAAAGGATTGTTGGATTTAGGTTTCGAGCTTGTTTCGACTGGTGGAACGGCTCGATCTATTGCTGAAGTGGGGCTCCCTGTCACGAAGGTGGAAGATGTCACTGGTTTTCCTGAAATTTTGGAAGGTCGTGTAAAAACATTGCATCCTTTTATACATAGCGGCCTATTAGCAAAGCAAGATGATCCAGCCCATCTTGAACAGTTAAGATTGCATGAAATTGAACCGTTTCATTTAGTTGTGGTCAACCTTTATCCTTTCGAAGAAACCATTGCAAAGGATGGTGTGAGTGAAGCGGAAGCTATTGAGCAAATTGACATAGGTGGTCCATCCATGCTTCGTGCGGCAGCTAAGAATTTTGCTTCTGTTGGCGTGGTTGTAGAGCCTTCCGATTACGCAGGAGTGTTAGAGGAGCTATCAAATGGAGGACTTTCTTTGGAAAAGCGTCGTGAATTAGCTGCTAAGGTGTTCCGTCATACAGCTTATTACGATAGTTTAGTGGCAAGTTATATGACTGAATTAGTAGGCGAAGAGTTTCCTGAAAAAGTAACGTTTGGTGCTAAAAAGGTTCAGTCTTTACGATATGGGGAGAACCCTCATCAAAAGGCAGCTTTCTACCAAACGAGCAAAAACGAAAAGCCGTCTATTGCTGGTGCGACACAACGGAATGGAAAAGAATTGTCCTACAATAATATTCAAGATGCTAATGCAGCCTTAATGATTTTGCGTGAGTTTGATGAACCAGCTGCAGTTGCTGTTAAGCATATGAATCCATGTGGGGTTGGAACCGGTTCTTCCATTTTGGAGGCCTATCAACGCGCCTATGATGCCGACCCGGTTTCTATTTTTGGTGGAATCGTTGCTTTAAATCGAGAGGTTGATGAACAAACAGCATTATTAATGAAGGAAATTTTTCTAGAGATTATCATTGCCCCGAAGTTTAGTGAGGAGGCACTTGAAGTTCTAACAGCTAAGAAAAATCTTCGTTTATTGGAAGTTGAACTTTCATCTGAAACTGAAAAATCCATTCTCGTGACAACGGTCAACGGAGGATTTTTGCTTCAAGATGTGGATAAATATCTTTATGAGGAAGAAAAGCTTACGGTTCCTACGAAACGAAATCCTACAGACGAAGAGATGAAGGATCTTCTTTTTGCTTGGAAGATTGTGAAGCATGTGAAGTCTAATGCGATTGTTTTGGTCAAGGATGGCCGAACAATTGGCGTTGGTGCTGGGCAAATGAATCGTGTTGGAGCAGCGAAAATCGCCTTAGAACAGGCGGGAGATTTAGCTAATGGATCTGCACTTGCATCGGATGCCTTTTTTCCAATGAGAGATACGGTGGAAGCGGCGGCGGCAGCCGGTGTTACTACGATCATTCAGCCAGGTGGATCCATTCGCGATGAAGATTCGATACAAGCGTGTGATGAGTTCGGAATTGCCATGGTGTTCACTGGAATGCGCCATTTTAAACATTAGGAAGGGGATTGCTAATTTATGAAAATCCTTGTTGTGGGGAGAGGCGGAAGAGAGCATAGCTTACTTCAGAAGTTTTCAGAAAGTAGTCAGGTGATTCAGCTATTTGTAGCACCAGGAAATGCGGGGATGGAGCGCATAGCTACTCGTGTGTTGATAGATGAGCTGGATAAAGAAGCATTGGTAAATTTTGCTGTTAAAGAAGGGATTGATCTCACTTTTGTCGGACCTGAAGCTCCATTATTGGATGGACTAGTCGATGCTTTCTTAGTGGCAGGGTTACGAGTATTTGGTCCAAGACAAGAAGCGGCGCTTATCGAGGGGAGCAAAGCGTTCGCTAAGGAATTGATGGATAAATACAACATCCCAACAGCAAAGTATCAGGCTTTTGAAAATTTTAATGAAGCCAAAGATTATATTGAAGAAAAAGGTGCTCCTATTGTCATTAAGGCAGATGGCTTAGCATCTGGGAAAGGTGTAGTGGTGGCCGAGACTGTTGATGAGGCTGTGGGGGCAGCCCGTGATATGTTAGAGGGTGGCCGGTTCGGATCTTCTGGAGCACGCATTGTAGTCGAGGAATTTTTGGCAGGCGAAGAGTTCTCATTAATGGCGTTTGTAAATGGAGAAAAAGTGTATCCGATGATCGTTTCTCAAGACCATAAGCGACTGCTTGATGGGGATCAGGGTCCTAATACGGGAGGAATGGGGGCTTATGCTCCAGTTCCACATTTGAAAAATGACACGATTTCAAAGGCGGTGGATAGGATCTTAAAGCCTGCGGCAACTGGGATGGTTAGCCAGGGGATTCCGTTTACAGGGATTTTATATGCAGGATTGATCGACACTGTGGACGGACCAAAAGTTATAGAATTTAATGCTCGCTTTGGAGATCCTGAGACACAAGTGGTCCTACCACTGCTTGAAAATGATTTAGCGCAGGTTTTAATGGACGTGTTAGATGGATGTGACCCAAAGCTAACGTGGAAGAATGGTGCAGCACTGGGAGTAGTTGTTGCATCTAAAGGATATCCTGGTGAGTATTCTAAGGGAGTAGTTGTACCTGGAATTTTTGAAAAGGATTCTAGTTTTGCGGTTTTTGCTGGAGTAGGGAATCCTGAAAAAGGTGATGGCTTTGTGAGTGATGGGGGAAGAGTTCTTATGGTAGGTGCTGTTGAGCCAACCTTACTAGATGCACAGAAAAAAGTCTATGAGGTATTGGGAGCTGCTTTTGATGGGAACGATGATTTCGTCTTTCGAAAAGATATTGGACATAGAGCCCTTAGACGGGAGAAAAGTATAGTATAATTTTTAAAACCCCCTTGTTTGTTGTAGCCAGGGGGTTCGATTTCCTAATTAAGGAAAGAGAAAAAGAATGTCACTCATTTTGGAGGGAACATGCTTTTAATCAAAACTATTGTGATAAAACTTTAAGAGGGATTAAAAACTTCTTCCTCATCCTCATCTTCCTCGAACCACCATTCATCTCTTGCTTGGTAGAGTGCAGTTATAGGGCAGAAGCGAGTGATTCCTTCGGCAACCTTCATTGCACCTAGGAAGCTATACACAAGATAGCTTGCACGCCAAGGTCTGCGAACCATTTTTGCTGTGCAGTAACTGAGAGTTGTCAATCCAAAGGTAATTCGTACTAACGCGTTGATTATTCCAATATTTTGTCGAGACATTTTTTATCAACTCCTTCAAAACATTAATGCGGTGAAGACTTATTTGTGATATAATAAACAAAATTAATTGAAAAAGTGGGGAAAGCGATGAATGAGCACCGATACCGTTGGCGAAATCGTCAAATAAGAGAACATCTTTCCGTGGTCGATGGGAAAATAGCACCCACCCTCTGGTTAAAGAATGGGACATACTTGAATGTTTTCACAAAAAAATGGGTTACAGGCCATATTTGGATTTACGAAGATCGAATTATCTATGTGGGAAAAGATGAACCAAAAAATATAGACGGAACTGAAATTGTATCCTGTGAAGGGAAATATTTAGTGCCGGGCTATATTGAACCCCACGCTCATCCTTTTCAGTTATATAATCCCCATCGACTTGCACAATATGCATCTCAATCGGGAACGACAACGCTCATTAATGATAATTTAATGCTGCTTTTTTTATTCGAAAAAAAGAAAGCGTTTTCTTTTCTTGATGACATCAATGATCTCCCGGTTTCATTATACTGGTGGTGCCGATTTGACTCTCAATCTGCCCTTCAAGATGAGGAAAGTGAAAGCTTTACAGATAACGCTAATATTTTATCTTGGTTAAAGCATGATGCCGTAGTTCAAGGAGGCGAATTAACCAATTGGCCTAAAATTTTAGAGGGTGATGATCTAGCACTGCATTGGATGCAAGAGGCTAAACGTTTGCGTAAGCCGGTGGAAGGTCATTTTCCAGGTGCTTCTGAAAAAACTTTAACAAAAATGAAGCTCCTTGGGACTGATGGTGACCATGAAGGAATGACTGGGAAAGAAGTGATGAATCGAATTGAAATGGGGTATATGACGGCATTGCGTCATTCATCCATACGTCCAGACCTTCAAAAAATTATTCGAGAACTTCAAGAACTCGGATGTGATAGCTATGATCGAATGATGTTAACGACCGATGGTTCACCTCCATCTTTCTATGAAAACGGAATCATTAACTGTTGCTTAGAAATAGTGATTCAAGAAGGCGTTCCAGTAGAAGAGGCATATTGTATGGCCTCCAAAAATGCTGCGCAATATTTTGGAATAGATCATCGTATCGGTAGCCTTGCACCAGGGCATGTTGCTCACATCAACATTTTGGATGCAAAAGAAAATCCTCATCCCGTATCCGTATTAGCTAAAGGAAAATGGATGAAACGAAATGGAATTAGTTGCAATGATTATATGCCATTCGATTGGCGAAGTCATGGTGTTTTACCACTAACCTTGGATTGGGACTTAACTAAGTATGACATGCAATTTTCTATGCCCATTGGTATTGAAATGATGAATGACGTTATCCTTAAACCATACCCAATTCTTGCTAATACTGGTGATGATGTCTTAGACAGTAAAAATGAGGCTTTCCTAATGCTCATTGACCGAGAAGGGAAATGGCAGGTCACTACTCTATTAAAAGGCTTTACAGAAGAACTTGGAGGATTAGCGAGTTCCTTCTCAAATACGGGTGACATCACGATCATAGGAAAAAATAAAAATGATCTAATCATTGCTTTTAATCGAATGAAAGAAATTAGTGGTGGAATCGTACTTGCTCAAGACGGAGAAATCATATTTGAATTGCCGCTATCACTCGGAGGAATGATGTCTGAAGAAAAAATAGATGATTTAATTCCAAGTGAAAAGCAACTTAGAGAATTGCTTGTTTCGAAAGGTTACCATTTTGGTGATCCTATCTACACTCTGTTATTTTTATCATCGGTTCATTTGCCATATATTAGGATTACTCCAAAAGGAATCTATGATGTTAAGAGGAAAGAGGTTCTTTTCCCTTCGATAATGCGTTAAAATTGAAACGTATTAACGTATGAAAGTATAATGGGGAGTAGGATACTTAATACTGGAATGGAGAAGGAGTGTTCCCTATGCAAATCGATAAGTTAAGAGGTCGAGAGTTAGATCAGCTTTTTGAAGCGATTTTGACTTTGAAGGATAAAGAAGAGTGTTATCAATTTTTTGATGATCTTGCGACAGTTAATGAAATTCAATCATTAGCTCAACGATTAGAAGTAGCACGTATGCTTCGTGAGAAAAAAACCTATCAGAAAATTGAAAGTGACACTGGAGCATCAACAGCGACCATCTCCCGTGTGAAGCGCTGTTTAAATTATGGAAATGACGCCTATTCTATGGTATTTGATCGTTTATATGGGAAAATTGAAGAACCGATGAAAGAATAACTTTAATAGCGCTGAGAGTGGATTGTTAGATCTCCTCGCAGTGCTTTTTTTTGGCATATAGGTAAGTATAAAAGTTACCATATGCGTAAGTGCAACCAAAAGGATTGGTGAATGCCAATTTTTCTAACAAGATAAGAAATCATTATGGCTCGCTTCCCGGAGCCACCATCTACCATGAAAATGGATTCCTAATCAAACAAGGAGTATAAATCTTGTTCATCTTTGGGAATACCTTTAATAACAATATGACCAGGTCGAAATATACATTGGTGGATCCTGAAGAAGGATACCCTGCATAAGAAACGGGTTGTGACGGTATAGAAGTACCATCTATTGTGACTAGATCACGTATACAAAAGTTTTGCAGGGTCTGTTTTCATACAAAAGCATAAAATTTGTCTAGCTCCAGCGAAAAAGCTTCCTCGAGTAATCTTCGCTCCGAGTAAGGAAAGCTACTTAGAGCTACTTCGCAGAAACAAGTGCTTTTCTTGTTTCGAGGGGCAGCCTATCGACTAAAGTCAGTTTCCTCCTCTCCTTCGATAAGTCAACATCGATGAAGGAGGTTCGGTTAAAAACGCGACATCGTGTTGGGAAAGCGATTACTCGTCCCACCGAAATGATTCGCAACATCGAACGGACTCGCATCCTGCGAGCCTCACCGCCTTACGTCGATGCTCACGGGTACTTGCGCTTTTCTTATACACAAATTTTTACTTGGTGTATTGGGTTGTGATGTATTATAGTTAAGTTGAATTTATTTTCAGGAAAGGAAGTGGGCTATGTTTTATAAAGAAAGAAGTGAGAGCCTCGAATTAAGGATGTTGCGATCTTTGGCAACGCGCATGTCATTAAGTGAAGAGGAAGCAAAGCAGTATGATAACTTGAAAAAAGGATACGAAGGCGAGTGTCAGTTTGATGAATGGATAGCTGGACTGCCGGATGGTGCCCTTATAGTAAACGACTTATTATTTAAGCATAACAACACCATTTTTCAAATTGATTCCCTCCTCATCACTCTCCGTAAAATTTATCTTTTTGAAGTGAAAAACTACACCGGTGACATCGTTATTAATGGCGATAAATGGTGTATGAAATCTGGTTCTGAAATTAAAAATCCACTGTTGCAGTTACAACGATCTGAATCTCTCCTTCGTCAACTTTTCCATCATCTTAAAATTAACCTTCCCATTGAAGCCTACCTTGTATTTGTAAATCCCGACATGATGCCATACAACGCCCCACCGGAATTACCTGCAATATTTCATTCCCAATTGGGGAGATTCTTTGGTAAATTAAATTCCTCTATAAGTAAGCTAACCCCTAGGCACGAAAAGATAGCTGAGACGCTTGTTGCCGCTCAAACTACTGATTCTCTATTTGAAAATAAGGCGGAGTATTCATTTGGGAATTTGAGGAAAGGGTTAATATGCCCTAAGTGTGGTCATTTCATGGTGCATGAGCATCGGAGTATTTTGTCTTGTGGGTGTGGTTATGTAGAGCTTGTTGATCATAGCGTTCTACGAATGGTGGACGAGTATGGGTTGTTATTCCCTGAGAGAAAGGTGACCACGAAGGATATATATCAGTGGTGTGGGGAGGAAGTTGCAAATTCAGCTATTAGAAGAATATTATCAAATGAATATAAGCTTATAGGCACTACTAAACGTGCGTACTTTATAAAAAAATAGTAGTTAAATTGAGTTTGGTATGAGTAGATTGATTAAAAGTGAAAAAAAAGCCGGTTATATTTGAGTTTATTCGATGAAGCAGGGCCAAAAGTAAAAAAAAAGCCGGTTATAATTGAGTTTAGTCGATGAAGCAGGGTCAAAAGTAAATAAAAAGCCGGCTTTAATTGAGTTTAGTCGGCGGAGCAGGGCCAAAAGTGAAAAAAAGGCCGGCTTTAATTGAGGTTAGTCGGCGGATCAGGGCCAAAAGTAAAAAAAAGCCGGTTATAATTGAGTGTGGGCGATGAAGCAGGGCCAAAAGTAAAAAAAAAAGCCGGTTATAATTGAGTTTATTCGATGAAGCAGGTCCAAAAGTGAAAAAAAGGCCGGCTTTAATTGAGTTTAGTCGGCGGATCAGGGCCAAAAGTGAAAAAAAAGCTGGTTATAATGGAGTTTGGTCGGAGAAGCAGGGCCAAAAGTAAAAAAAACGCCGGCTTTAATTGAGTTTGGTCGGAGGAGCGGGGACAAAAGTGAAAAAAAAGCCGTTTATAATGGAGTTTGGTCGATGAAGCAGGGCCAAAAGTAAAAAAAAAAGCCGGCTTTAATTGAGTTTGGTCGGAGGAGCGGTGACAAAAGTGAAAAAAAAGCCGTTTATAATTGAGTTTGGTCGATGAAGCAGGGCCAAAAGTGAATAAAAAGCCGGTTATAATTGAGTTTATTCGATGAAGCAGGGCCAAAAGTGAAAAAAAAGCCGGTTATAATTGAGTTTGGTCGGAGAAGCAGGGCCAAAAGTAAAAAAAAGCCGGCTTTAATGGAGTTTAGTCGATGGAGCAGGGCCAAAAGTAAAAAAAAAGCCGGTTATAATTGAGTTTATTCGATGAAGCAGGGCCAAAAGTAAAAAAAAAGCCGGTTATAATTGAGTTTAGTCGATGGAGCAGGGCCAAAAGTAAAAAAAAAGCCGGTTATAATTGAGTTTAGTCGATGGAGCAGGGCCAAAAGTAAAAAAAAAGCCGGTTATAATTGAGTTTAGTCGATGGAGCAGGGCCAAAAGTAAAAAAAAAGCCGGTTATAATTGAGTTTAGTCGATGGAGCAGGGCCAAAAGTAAAAAAAAAGCCGGTTATAATTGAGTTTAGTCGATGGAGCAGGGCCAAAAGTAAAAAAAAAGCCGGTTATAATTGAGTTTAGTCGATGGAGCAGGGCCAAAAGTAAAAAAAAAGCCGGTTATAATTGAGTTTAGTCGATGGAGCAGGGCCAAAAGTAAAAAAAAAGCCGGTTATAATTGAGTTTAGTCGATGGAGCAGGGCCAAAAGTAAAAAAAAAGCCGGTTATAATTGAGTTTAGTCGATGGAGCAGGGCCAAAAGTAAAAAAAAAGCCGGTTATAATTGAGTTTAGTCGATGGAGCAGGGCCAAAAGTAAAAAAAAAGCCGGTTATAATTGAGTTTAGTCGATGGAGCAGGGCCAAAAGTAAAAAAAAAGCCGGTTATAATTGAGTTTAGTCGGCGGAGCAGGGCCAAAAGTAAAAAAAAAGCCGGTTATAATTGAGTTTGGTCAATGCACCACCCCCCAAAGTGAATTAATAGCCGGCTGCAACAACAAGAGCACATTAATTCTACTCAATCCTCCCTCCCCCGTTTCTTCTCCCCCTATCTTTTTGCTATAATAAAGGAATGGAAAGCAGAGTTGGAGGCACGAAAAATGTATGATGTAAAGCATTGGAAACATGTGTTTAAAATAGATCCGAATAAACCGCTAGATGACAAGGATTTGGCGGAACTCTGTGAATCTGGAACGGATGCTATCGTTGTAGGAGGAACAGATGGGGTTACGCTTGACCAGGTGATCCAATTACTCGCAGAAATTAGAAGATATTCGGTTCCTTGCGTGCTGGAAATTTCTAATTTGGAGTCCATTACACCAGGTTTTGATTATTATTTTATCCCAATGGTCATGAATTCAGGTGAAAAGACATTTGTTATGGACTTACACCATGAAGCGATTAAGCAAAACCGTGCGTTATTAAATTGGGACGAGCTTCTGGTGGAAGGGTATTGCGTCATGAATGAGGAAGCGAAGGTGTTTCAATACACAGGATGCTATCTTCCGGAAGAGGATGATGTGATTGCCTACGCGCAATTGGCGGAGCACGTTTACCATTTACCGATTTTTTATATGGAATATAGCGGGGAGTATGGAGACCCACAACTCATCCAAAAGGTTAAAAAGGAATTAAATCATACAAGGCTTTGCTATGGTGGCGGAATTAAGACCCCAGAACAAGCAGTGGAAATGAGTCAGTATGCTGATTTGATAGTAGTTGGCAATGTCATCTATGAGGACTTGAAGGCAGCATTAGAAACAGTAGCAGCAGTGAAACAAAAGATGTAAAGGTGGTAGAGCAAATGAATCAAATCAACACTTTAATAGATGGATTAAATCCAGAGCAACAAAATGCAGTACGTCACACAGAGGGACCACTACTTATCATGGCTGGGGCTGGTAGTGGGAAAACGCGGGTATTAACGCATCGAATCGCCTATCTTTTAGGTGAAAAGGATGTCGCTCCAAGAAATATCCTCGCTATCACCTTTACCAATAAAGCCGCTAGAGAGATGCGTGAACGTGTGCAAAACCTAGTGGGTTCAGTGGCAAGTGAGATATGGTTATCTACATTTCACTCCATGTGTGTAAAAATTCTTCGTAGAAACATCGATAGAATCGGGTATGATCGCAATTTTTCCATTTTAGATACAACAGACCAATTATCTGTTATACGAAAGGTGCTCAAGGACCTTAATTTTGATCCTAAAAAAACAGATCCAAGGGCAATGCTGAGCGCCATAAGCAGTGCTAAGAATGAACTAGTGACCCCAGAAGAATTTGAGAAAAATGCAGGAGATTATTATCAACAGCAGGCTGCTAAGGTGTACAAAGGCTACCAAAGAATGCTTCGAAAAAACCAATCATTAGATTTTGATGATTTAATCATGCAAACTCTCCATTTATTTGATCGTGTCCCTGAGGTCTTGGAATACTATCAACGTCGTTTTCAATACATTCATGTCGATGAGTATCAGGATACCAACCGTGCTCAGTATTCACTTGTTAACAAGCTTGCTAGTCGCTATCAAAATCTATGTGTGGTCGGAGATTCAGACCAGTCTATTTATCGTTGGCGAGGGGCTGATATTGCAAATATTTTATCGTTTGAAAAAGATTATCCCAATGCCCGCGTCATTCTATTAGAGCAAAACTATCGTTCTACGAAAATTATCTTAAATGCGGCTAATGAGGTTATTAAAAATAATCCGGAGCGAAAGCCGAAAAAACTTTGGACTGAGAATGAAGAAGGATTTACGATCCAATATCACTGCGGTGGCAATGAACAAGAGGAAGGTTTTTTCATAGTCGACCAAATAGAAAAACTCACTCGTGAGGACAACTTAAATTATGATGATATCGCCATTTTGTATAGAACCAATGCGCAGTCTCGTGCGATTGAGGATGTACTGATGAAGTCGAACATCCCTTACCAAATGGTGGGTGGAACAAAATTCTATGATCGAAAAGAGATTAAGGATGTCCTTGCTTTTTTACGCCTTATTTCTAATCCAAATGATGATATTAGTTTTACTCGAGTAGTTAATGAGCCTAAACGAGGGATTGGAAATTCGACCTTAGACAAGCTTGGTCAACATGCTGCAGCATATGGATTATCGCTTTTCCAAGCTGTAGATGAAGTGGAATTGATGGGGTTGAGTGCCCGTGCAACTAAAGGACTTCGTGAATTCCAAACCATGATTAGCAATTGGAATAAAATGCAGGAATTTTTATCTGTTACAGATTTGGTTGAGGAAATATTAGTAAAAACAGGATATGAAGAGATGCTAAAAAATGAGAATACCATAGAGTCCCAAAGTCGTTTGGAAAACATTAATGAATTGTTATCTGTAACAAAGCATTTTGAAGAAACGAATGAGGATAAGAGTCTGATTAATTTTCTAACGGATTTGGCACTAATTGCGGATATTGATCGTGTTGATGAAGATCCAAATAGCGAAGAAAAAGTGATCCTTATGACGCTCCATTCTGCAAAAGGGCTTGAATTCCCAGTAGTTTTTTTGATTGGGTTAGAGGAAAACATCTTCCCGCATAGTCGATCTTTAATGGCCGATGAAGAGATGGAGGAGGAACGGCGCCTTTGTTATGTAGGGATCACTCGTGCTGAAAAAAGATTATTTTTAACGCATGCGCGTATGAGGACTCTTTATGGTCGGACACAATTTAATCCTGTGAGTCGTTTTATTGATGAGATTCCAGATGATTTGATAGAAGGCCGAGATACTGCAGATGTACAAAGTGGTGCTACTCCGTTTGGAAGAGAATCCTTCTCCCCATTTAATGAAGCACCATTCGGTCGTGATCAAAAGTCTCCTTTTGGTCGTTCTACATCAGGATCGGAGGTTCAACCGAAGCGTCAAGCTAGAAAAATGATACAGCCAACCTCTTCCGGTGGAGAATTGATTGAATGGAAGGTTGGAGACAAGGTAGGTCATAAAAAATGGGGCACTGGTACAGTGGTTAATGTGAAAGGTGCTGGAGAAGGTCTGGAATTAGACATCGCTTTTCCTGCTCCAACTGGAATCAAGCGTCTTTTGGCTAAATTTGCTCCTATAACAAAACAATAAGAAGATACCTTTATTAAAGATAAGAAAAAAAGTCTAGCCCCAGCGCCTATCGACTAGAGTCGGTTCCTTTATCTCGCTTGATAAATCAACATCGATTTCAGAAGTTTGGTTAAAAACGCGACATCCTGGGGGCTCCAGTTACTCGGTCCACCAAAAACGTTTGTCGCAACACTGAACTGACTCGCATCCTGCGTGAACCGTGTTAGGCCTACAGGACAGGAAAGCTACTATGAACTACTTCGCACGAAGAAAAAGCTTGATTTTCCGTGGATGTAGGTCATGTTGGCTTTGTTAATCATTTGGGTGGGATAAGTAATCGCAGTCCCAACACGATGTGACGGTTTTAGCCGACGATCCAAAAAATTCGATGAGGTCTACCGCCTTACGTCGATGGTCAAGGCGCTTACGCTTTTCTAATGAGGTGAATGAATTGAATAAAGATGAAGCACGTCAAAAAATAGAAGCATTAAGCGAGGAATTGAACCGGTATAACTATGAATATCATGTATTAGATTCACCGACTGTCCCTGATGTGGAATACGACAAGAAAATGAGAGAATTAATGGAGCTTGAGGAGAAATTTCCTGAGTTTCAATCGCCAGATTCACCTTCCCAGCGTGTTGGGGGTGAACCTCTGGAATCTTTTCAAAAGGTTCAGCACATCATTCCAATGTTAAGCTTGGGGAATGCCTTTAATGATCAGGAGCTACGAGACTTTGATCGTCGAGTGTGTGAGGGTACCAATAAAGAGGTTACATATGTATGTGAACTGAAGATTGATGGTTTAGCTGTTTCGTTACGTTATGAGGAAGGGGTGTTTGTTCAAGGAGCAACTCGAGGTGATGGAACTGAAGGTGAGGATATTACCCATAATCTTCGAACAATAAAGAGCATTCCTTTACGATTGAACCATCCCGAATCCATCGAGGTTCGTGGGGAAGCCTTTATGCCAAAAAAATCATTCGTTGCTTTAAATGAGGCAAAAGAGGAGCGGGGAGAAGAGCCTTTTGCGAATCCGAGAAATGCGGCTGCTGGCTCTCTTCGTCAACTCAATCCGAAAATCGCCGCATCACGCAACCTAGATATTTTTTTGTATGGAATTGGTTATTGGGAGTATACGAAAAAATCAACCCATAGTGATCGATTGGATTACTTGAAGGAGCTTGGATTTAAGACAAATCCAGAGTGGAAAAGATGCAAAAATATCGAGGAAGTTATTGAATATGTCAACAGTTGGTTGGAGCGTAGACCTAAGCTTAGCTATGAAATTGACGGCATTGTCGTAAAGGTTGATCAGCTAGATGTACAAGAAGAGTTAGGGTTCACAGCGAAAAGTCCACGCTGGGCAATAGCTTATAAGTTCCCGGCGGAAGAAGTTGTAACCATCTTGCGAGACATTGAATTGAGTGTTGGGCGTACGGGAGTCATTACACCGACAGCTATTTTAGAGCCGGTAAAAGTTGCAGGAACAACAGTCCAAAGAGCATCCTTACACAACGAAGACTTGATTCGAGAAAAAGATATACGAATTGGAGATACTGTCGTTATTAAAAAAGCTGGAGATATTATTCCAGAAGTCGTTCGTGTCATTGAAGACCAACGGACCGGTGAGCAGCAACCATATGCGATGCCGACAGAATGTCCAGCTTGCGGGAGTAAACTAGTCCGCCTAGAAGAGGAAGTTGCTCTTCGTTGTATCAATCCGAACTGCTCGGCCCAGTTAAAGGAGGGACTCATTCATTTTGTGTCTAGAAATGCGATGAACATTGAAGGTCTTGGAGAAAAAGTCATTATCCAATTATTCGACCATCAATTGATCCATACGATTTCAGACATTTACAAGCTTGAGCGAGAAGAACTTCTCAAACTAGAGCGGATGGGTGAAAAATCAGTACAGAACTTGCTTGATGCTATAGAAGCTTCTAAGCAAAATTCAATGGAAAAACTTTTGTTTGGTTTGGGTATTCGACATGTAGGTGCGAAAGCGGCTAAAACATTATCTGAGCAATTTCAAACTATGGAACGTCTTATGAATGCCTCCTATGATGAATTGGTTGCCATTTATGAAGTCGGAGACAAAATGGCAGACGCTGTTGTTCGTTATTTTGAAGAGCCGCATGCTCGGGAGCTTATTGAAGATTTAAAATCGCTTGGACTTAATCTTGAATATAAGGGCCTCATTAAAAGCGATCAGGCATTCGATTCTGCTTTTTCAGGGAAGACGATTGTTCTGACTGGAACGATGGAATCTTATTCTCGAAACGAGGCGAAGGAATTAATTGAATCATTAGGTGGAAAAGTGACTAGTAGTGTAAGTAAAAGTACGGATTTGTTAATCGCTGGTAAAGATGCAGGATCTAAGCTAGATAAAGCGAAAAAGCTTGAAATTGAAATTTGGAGTGAGGCACAATTAATGGCGGCCTTGAAATCTTAGGGAGTGGTAGTTTTATGAAAATAATCAAGGGAGTCGTTTTGGCTTCTGTTTTAATACTGAGTGCTTGCGCCCCAACTTTTGATAAAGAGGAAGAAATAGTCCAAACCAATGAAAATAATAAGCGAGAAACTGCTTTTGTACCGAGCTTTAATGTATCTGAAGAGGAATACAAGATTATTTATCCTTACAAACCAAGCCAAGCCCGTGGTGTTATTGTAAATCAAATGGCCAATCGATTAGACATTGATGTTTTTGAAGTTGGACTTAGGGACCATGCCAAATCTTATTTTGATCCCGATTTGTATTTTTTTCAAGAAGGACAGAGGATTGACAGCAACACGCTTTATAATTGGCTTTCACGGGAAGGTGAAACATCAAGTGGCTTGAATCCCGTCATGGAAGGGCCAGAGGATGCAATTGAATCGCATCAAGAGGCGCCTAAATACTTAAGTCATATTTTGGAACATGATTTTCTTAAGAAAAATGAAGATGGAATAGTTGAATTAAAAGGGATGTCCATAGGTATTGCCTTGAAATCAACGTACCGTTTTCAAACGGAAGTCGGTGGCCCTTATTATTATCAAGATATTCCAGAGAAAGTCATGGTAAAGGAAGGGAAAGAAATAGCAAATGAAGTGATTCAACGAATTCGTCAGATGGAGGGCTTGGAGGAGGTCCCTATAGTGGTGGCCCTTTTTCGCGAAGAAGATCAAAATGCCATGTCACCGGGTAATTTTGTTGCTAAGACTGTAGTAGAGGTTGGGGGTGCTGTTGCAAAACAGTGGCAGGACATAGATGAAGACTATGTTTTATTTCCATCAAATGAAGCAGCTGTAAATTATAATGAGGAAAGTCAGCTCATGCAGGAATTCACCGATGAAATCGCACGATATTTTCCTAACTACGTTGGAGTTATAGGAAATGGTTTCTATAAAGATGGGGAACTAGCTGAACTTAATATCCAGATTCCTATCGAATTTCAAGGTAAAGCAGAAGTTGTAGGATTTACTCAATATGTTTATGGGCTAGTAATGGAAACTTTCCCGAATTACTTTAAGGTTGAGGTCCAAATACACTCCCATCAACAACAGGAAAGTGTAATCGTTCGAGAAGCGGGAGAAACAGACCCATTTGTTTATCTCTATCAGTAATAGACTCCTGTATTTTCGTCAAAATTAGAGCCTTAAAAATGTGCAAGATTGTTTGATGTGCCCATTCTTATAGGTTAGAATGATAGGTGGAAGGCTCTGTTTTTTTAATAGAGTTTATGTAGCAAAATTGTTGAAGGAGGCGTTACGCATGGTCGTACCTTACAAACATGAACCGTTTACAGATTTCACTGTTGAAGAAAATCGCAAGGCCTTTGAAGATGCACTTAAAAAGGTAGAGGGTGAGTTTGGTACAGAATATCCATTGATTATTGGTGGAGAAAGAATTACAACCGAAGATAAGATAAAGGTTGTCAATCCTGCCAAAAAAGATGAAGTCCTTGGGTATGTATCAAAGGCAAATCAAGAGCTTGCAGAAAAAGCGCATAAAATTGCTGATAAGACTTTTGAATATTGGAGAAAAACGGATCCTGCCATGCGTGCGGATATTCTATTCCGTGCGGCTGCTATTGTTCGTCGTCGTAAGCATGAATTCTCTGCTCATCTTGTAAAAGAAGCTGGGAAGCCTTGGAAAGAGGCGGATGCTGATACAGCGGAAGCTATTGACTTTATGGAATTTTACGGACGTCAAATGCTTCGTATTAAAGACGGTTTTCCTGTTAATAGCCGTCCAATTGAACATAACCAATTCCATTACATTCCACTAGGAGTGGGAGTAGTAATTCCACCATGGAACTTCCTATTTGCGATCATGTGTGGTACTACTGTAGCGTCTATGGTTTCTGGTAATACGGTTTTACTAAAGCCAGCTAGTGCTACTCCTGTTATTGCTTACAAATTTATGGAAGTTCTTGAAAAAGCAGGGCTTCCTGCTGGAGTAATAAACTACATTCCTGGTAGTGGTTCTGAAATTGGAGATTACTTAGTTGATCACCCAAGAACACGATTCATCAGCTTCACTGGTTCTCGCGAAGTTGGTACACGTATCTATGAACGTGCAGCAAAAGTAAATGAAGGCCAAAAGTGGCTTAAGCGTGTCATTGCTGAAATGGGTGGAAAAGACACGATCGTAGTTGACGAAAGTGCAGACCTTGAGTTAGCAGCTGATGCCATTACTTACTCTACTTTTGGCTTCTCAGGCCAAAAATGTTCGGCGTGCTCCCGCGTTATTGCACACGAAGCTATTTACGATGATCTATTAGCGCGTGTTGTTGAGAAAACAAAAACAGAAGTTAAAGCTGAAGATCCTTCTAGCCCAACAGCTTATATGGGACCAGTAATTGACCAAGCGGCTTATGATAAAATCCTAAGCTATATTGAAACAGGTAAAAGAGAAGGGAAACTTATGACTGGTGGTAATGGAGACGACAGCACAGGCTGGTTTGTCGAGCCAACAATATTTGCAGACCTTAGCCCGACTGCTACAATCATGCAGGAAGAAATCTTCGGACCTGTTGTAGGCTTCTCAAAAGCTAAAAACTTTGATGAAGCTATTGAATTCGCAAACAACACTGAGTATGGTTTAACAGGTGCTGTATTCACCAATAACCGTGAGCACTTAGAAAAAGCTCGCCAAGATTTCCATGTAGGTAACTTGTACTTCAATCGTGGATGTACGGCAGCGATTGTTGGATATCATCCATTTGGTGGGTTCAATATGTCTGGTACAGACTCCAAAGCTGGTGGTCCAGATTACCTTCTTCAACACATGCAAGGAAAAACAACATCTGAAATGCTATAGAACGATAATAAAAAACCGATTTATACACAACTCATGTGTAAATCGGTTTTTTTAATTAAAAAATCAATACTTTGTTAATCATAGTAAAAACTTATTATATTAGCAGCGCTTACAATAAAGTCTGTCGGAAAAAATAATATCTAGTTTAATTGGAACAAATCCAGGGATAAAGTGATATTCATTTGAATGCGATGAACTTAATTTTATTAATTTTTTCTGAATAGATATCATCATTTTTATACTATAGGAGAAAATACCAGGGTATGTTTGTATAATTATTCACACATATTATAAACTATAAATTTTTGAAAAGTTCATATTTTTAGTTTATGATATATCAGTAAACGTATTTCTGAATTTTTACTTCATGGTCATTATTTTAGAACTTACAAAATATGCATAAGAAGTGAATACAAAAAAATAGGGGGTGGAAGAATGGATTTGCTTATAGGAGCTACTTATTCATTAACTGCATCAACCTGGTTTTGGATCTTTGTTCCAATGCCACTATTAATTGTTCTATCAATCATTACTTATTTTACGGAGAGGGAGTGAATGAATGGATAACGCAACATTAATTACATTTATTGTTTATTTAGTTGGTATGTTAGTCATAGGTGTTGTGGGCTATCGATTAACTATTAATCTATCAGACTATGTATTAGGTGGAAGAAGGTTAGGGCCTGGAGTCGCTGCCTTGAGTGCTGGGGCTTCTGATATGAGTAGTTGGTTAATTCTTGGTTTACCAGGAGCAGCTTATGTTTTAGGTTTTGCGTCTGCATGGATTTGCATTGGATTATCTATTGGTGCATATTTAAACTGGCAGTTTGTTGCACGTCGCTTACGTAGTTATACGGAGGTTGCGAACGATTCGATTACTGTTCCAGATTTTTTAGAAAATCGTTTTCGTGATACTTCAAAATCACTTCGAGTTATTTCTGCCATTGTCATTTTGATCTTTTTTACCTTTTATACTTCTTCAGGATTGGTTGGGGGAGCAAAACTATTTGAAGCATCCTTTAATCTTTCATATACACAAGCACTATGGATTGGTGCTGCTGTAATCATTTCCTATACATTTTTAGGCGGTTTCTTGGCTGTAAGTTGGACAGATTTCCTTCAAGGAATATTAATGATCTTAGCCCTTATTGTTGTTCCTATCCGTGCGATCAGCGAAGTTGGAGGATGGGGGGAAGCTGTACAAGCGGTTGGTGAAGTAAATCCCGGTGCCCTAGATATTATGTCTGGAGCAACCTTCATTGGCGTGGTTTCACTCTTAGCTTGGGGATTGGGCTACTTCGGTCAGCCTCACATTATTACACGCTTTATGGCCCTTCGTTCAACTAAAGATGTTCCTAAAGCGCGTTTGATAGGTATGACTTGGATGGTTATTGGATTGTTTGGTGCTATCTTCACTGGTTTTGCAGGTATTGCTTATGTTGCAAACGTAAGTACAGCGGGAATGCCTTTTGCAACAGAAGTGAGCAATGGTGTTACGGTTCTTGTCGATTCTGAGCAAATTTTTATCGCCTTCTCACAATTGCTATTTGATCCATGGGTTGCAGGTATTTTATTAGCAGCGATCCTTGCAGCCATTATGAGTACCATCGATTCCCAGTTACTTGTATCTTCTAGTGCCGTAGCTGAGGATTTCTATAAGGCTGTTCTACGCAAAAAAGCATCTGATCGTGAACTTGTATGGGTAGGACGTCTTTCTGTTGTAGCTATCGCACTTTTAGCTATTTATCTAGCATATAGTGCAGAAGCGACTGTACTAGAACTTGTTGCCTATGCGTGGGGAGGATTTGGTGGCGCCTTTGGACCAATTATCCTCTTCTCCTTATTCTGGAAACGCATGACTCGCAACGGTGCACTAGCTGGTATTATCATCGGTGCTTTAACGATCTTCATTTGGGGTAACTATCTAACTGGTGGTCCTGGCGGAATCTTTGATCTTTACGAAATTGTACCAGCGTTCATCTTGAACTCTATTGCGATAGTGGTATTTAGTTTACTAGACAAAGAGCCATCTCTAGAGATCCAAGAAGAATTCGATCGTGCAAAAACTATTTAATATTGCAGAGTTAATTAATGTGTTAGGATTTAGTACCCCCGCCATGGCGGGGGTTTTTGTGTGAGGTGTGCGACGAGTGCGGAGGTAGACGCGCGGATTTAGGATAGACGCGTGCCGCCCAAGAATCGACGCGCGGATTTCGCGTAGACGCACGCCAAGTGAAAGTAGACGCGCAAATCACTCAAGCAGACGCGCGCCGCCCGAGAATAGACGCACGGATTTCAGCCAGACGCACGGCAAGTGGAAATAGACGCGCAAATCACTCAAACAGACGCGCGCCGCCCGAGAATAGACGCACGGATTTCGAGTAGACGCACATCAAGTGAAAGTAGACGCGCAAATCACTCAAACAGACGCGCGCCGCCCAAGAATCGACGCACGGATTTAGGATAGACGCACGCCAAGTGAAAGTAGACGCACAATTCACTCAAAGAGACGCGCGCCGCCCAAGAATCGACGCACGGATTTAGGGTAGACGCACGCCAAGTGAAAGTAGACGCGCAAATCACTCAAGCAGACGCGCGCCGCCCGAGAATAGACGCACGGATTTCAGCCAGACGCACGGCAAGTGGAAATAGACGCGCAAATCACTCAAACAGACGCGCGCCGCCCGAGAATAGACGCACGGATTTCAGCCAAACGCACGCCAAGTGAAAGTAGACGCGCAATTCACTCAAACAGACGCGCGCCGCCCAATAATCGACGCGCGGATTTCGAGTAGACGCACGTCAAGTGAAAGTAGACGCGCAAATCACTCAAACAGACGCACGCCGCCCAAGAATCGACGTGCGGATTGTTGACCGGTACGAATTTAGTGGACTATCATCATTCAAAATGATGAATTAATTTTTAAAAGTAAAATAAACCATTCGACAAATAGAAGGAAATTATCTTAATTTGTGGAACTCATTTATTAAATAAAAAGGAGGCATAATAAATTGATAGACAAGCCATGCGAGAAACCTATTTACTTAAGGCAACTTGAACTTTTACAAAAGCGGCTGCGTGTCCCACATCCAAGAATGGAAGATATTGAGACGGATCGGAGGAACGCTAATAGTGGTTTTGCTGGGGAAAAGTCAATGGATTATTTTTTAGGATTTTTAGATAGTAAAAAGTACCGAATTTTGTTTAACATCAGGCTTGAAGACAGTAATAAATTCTTTCAAATGGACATCCTTCTTCTCTCTTCTGAATTTTTCCTCATTGTTGAAGTCAAAAACCTGGCAGGTACCATTCTATTAGATCCAAATTTTCGACAAATGATAAGGAAATGGAATGACATCGAAGAATGTTTTTCTGATCCTACTATTCAAGTTGAACGGCAGAGATTCAGATTTCAAGAATGGTTGATTAAAAACAAATTCCCAACACTTCCAATTGAAACTTTAATTGTGTTCTCAAATCAAAACACATTATTACGAACAACTGGAGAATCTAATTATTACAAAAATGTAATTCATAGTGAAGAGTTTGTTCAAAGGGTTTATTCATTGGAAGAAAAATACAAAAAGGAAAAAATATCAGTTAAAGAATTAAAGAAAGTATCGCAGCAGTTGATCAAACAGAATTGCCCTTATCATCCAAATATATTTGAAAAATACGGAATTCAGCAAAAAGATATTAGTACTGGGGTTATCTGTACCCAATGTTCAACTGATAATTTAAAGAGACGCAAGGGACAGTGGTACTGCCCATCTTGCAATTACTCCGATAATAATGCCCATATAGCCGCGCTTTTGGAATATGCCCTCCTTTTTAAAACATCTATATCCAATAGTGAACTAAGAGACTTTCTTCAAATAAGCTCAAGAACAGTAGCAAATAAATTGCTAAAACAACTTAATTTTAAGATGGTCGGAAAAGGAAATAGTGTAAAATATGTTTTAGATATCCAACAGTTAATCCAAAGTTTAAACAATGAATTAACCGGCTTTGATACTAATAAAAGCCAGACGCGCGCCGCCCAAGAATCGACGCGCGGATTTAGGATAGACGCACGCCAAGTGAAAGTAGACGCGCAAATCACTCAAACAGACGCACGCCGCCCAAGAATCGACGCACGGATTTAGGATAGACGCACGCCAAGTGAAAGTAGACGCGCAAATTGCTCAAACAGACGCGCGCCGCCCGAGAATCGACGCGCGGATTTAGGATAGACGCACGCCAAGTGAAAGTAGACGCGCAAATCACTCAAACAGACGCGTGCCGCATAGGAATCGACGCGCGGATTTAGGATAGACGCACGCCAAGTGAAAGTAGACGCGCAAATCACTCAAACAGACGCACGCCGCCCAAGAATCGACGCACGGATTTAGGATAGACGCGCGCCAAGTGAAAGTAGACGCGCAAATCACTCAAACAGACGCGCGCCGCCCAAGAATCGACGCACGGATTTCGAGTAGACGCACGTCAAGTGAAAGTAGACACGCAATTCACTTAAACCGACGCGCGCCGCCCAAGAATCGACGCGCGGATTTAGGATAGACGCACGCCAAGTGAAAGTAGACGCGCAAATCACTCAAACAGACGCGCGCCGCCCAAGAATCGACGCACGGATTTCGAGTAGACGCACGCCAAGTGAAAGTAGACGCGCAAATCACTCAAACAGGCGCACGCCGCCCAATAATCGACGCGCGGATCTCAGCTAGACGCATAAAGAACAAAATTTAACGTGCAAATCCCCCAAACCACCCCTCAATCATTGCCCTTCACCCATGTTTTTTGGTATCATCAAGTATTATGTGATAATGGAAACAGAAGAAAATTGTGGAGGTGTACCATGTCGAGAATTAGTGAGGAGCAGGTAAAACATGTCGCACACCTAGCGAGGCTGGCCGTTACTAAAGATGAAGTAGAACGGTTAACCAAGGACCTAGATGCCATCATTACCTATGCTGAGCAGTTGAATGAGCTGAATACAGAAAATGTGGAACCGACGAGCCATGTGTTGGATTTAAAAAATGTATTGCGGAAAGATGAGGCGAAGTCTTGGATTACTCAAGAGGAAGCCATGAAGAATGCACCGGATCATAAAGATGGACAATTTAGAGTTCCATCTATTTTAGAGTAAGGGAGGGAGAAGGCGCAGATGAATTTATTTGATCATAAGTTATCAGAATTGCAGGAATGGTTACATAAAAAGGAGATCTCTGTAACGGATTTAGTGGATACCTCATTCCAAAGAATTCATGAAGTGGACAACCAAGTCAAAGCATTTCTTACATTAAATGAGGAAGCAGCTCGTGAACAAGCAAAAGCTCTTGATAACGAGCCTAAAACAGAAACAAAGAATCCGTTGTTCGGCATTCCTGTAGGAATAAAAGATAATATTGTAACAAAAGGGTTACGTACCACTGCTGGGAGTAAGATTCTTGATAACTTCCTTGACCCGCTTTATGATGCAACAGTTGTTCAAAAGCTTCAACAAACTAGCACGATAACAGTGGGTAAACTTAACATGGATGAATTTGCAATGGGTTCTTCCAATGAAAATTCCGGCTACCACCCAACCAAAAATCCATGGAATTTAAATCATGTTCCAGGAGGATCATCGGGTGGATCTGCAGCAGCGGTCGCATCCGGACAAGTTCCATTTGCGCTTGGTTCAGATACTGGAGGATCCATTCGCCAGCCAGCTTCCTTTTGTGGAGTGGTTGGATTGAAACCAACTTACGGAAGGGTTTCTCGTTTTGGTCTTATTGCATTTGCATCCTCCCTTGACCAAATCGGACCGATTACAAGGAACGTTGAGGACAATGCGTATATTTTACAAATCATTTCTGGACATGACAAAATGGACTCGACTTCAGCTAACGTTGATGTTCCAAAATTCTTTGAAGCTCTTACTGGAGATGTGAAAGGACTCAAGATTGCTGTTCCGTCTGAATATATAGGTTCTGGTGTGAATCATGAGGTGCGTGAGGCCGTCCTTCAAGCACTGAAGGAATATGAAAAATTAGGTGCTACCTGGGAAGAAGTTTCGCTTCCACACTCTCGTTTTGCAGTAGCTACCTACTATTTATTATCTTCATCTGAAGCTTCCGCGAATCTTGCCCGGTTTGATGGTGTTCGTTACGGGGTTCGTACAAAGGAAGCTGAAAATATGATCGAGATGTACAAACGTTCTAGAAGTGAAGGTTTTGGGGCCGAAGTGAAACGTCGTATTATGCTAGGAACTTTTGCTTTAAGCTCTGGTTATTACGATGCTTATTATAAAAAGGCACAAAAGGTTCGCACACTGATTAAGCAAGACTTTGAAAAAGTTTTTGAGAAATACGATGTGATTGTTGGACCTACTTCGCCAACACCAGCATTTAAAATTGGGGAAAACACAAAGGACCCTCTCACTATGTATGTGAATGATATTTTGACGATACCTGTGAACCTTGCTGGGGTACCAGGAATTTCTATTCCTTGTGGTATGTCATCAACAGGTCTTCCAATCGGACTGCAAATTATTGGTAAGCACTTTGATGAGAGTATGGTCTATCGAGTGGCGCATGCCTTCGAGCAAGCGACCGATCATCATAAACAAAAGCCTATGCTAGAGGGGGCGAAGTAAATGGAATTTGAAACGGTCATTGGACTAGAAGTCCATGTAGAGTTGAAAACAAACTCCAAAATTTTTAGTGCAAGTCCCAATGCTTTTGGAGCTGAGCCAAACACGAATATTAGTCCGATTGAACTTGGATATCCAGGGGTCTTACCAGTATTGAATGAGCAAGCCGTTAATTATGCTATGCGTGCAGCCATGGCGCTAAACTGCGAGGTAGCTACACACACAAAATTCGACAGAAAAAATTATTTTTATCCTGACAATCCAAAGGCATATCAAATCTCTCAGTTCGATCAACCGATTGGGGAACATGGTTGGATTGAGATTGAGGTGAATGGCCAAAAGAAGAAAATTGGAATTACTCGTCTCCACTTGGAAGAGGATGCAGGAAAACTCACGCACAGTAGTGATGGATATTCCTTGGTGGACTTAAATCGACAAGGGACGCCTTTAGTGGAAATTGTATCTGAACCAGATATTCGTACACCTGAAGAAGCCTATGCATATTTGGAAAAATTGAAAAATATTATTCAATACACAGGAGTTTCTGACTGTAAGATGGAGGAAGGCTCTTTAAGATGTGATGCCAATATTTCCATTCGTCCTGCTGGTCAAAAAGAATTTGGAACCAAAACAGAATTGAAAAACTTAAACTCGTTCAATTTTGTTCAAAAAGGATTGGAGTTTGAAGAAAAGCGTCAGCGTGAAGTTGTTTTAGCCGGTGGAGAAATTCAGCAGGAAACACGCCGGTATGATGAAGCGACAAAAGAAACGATTCTTATGCGTGTAAAAGAAGGCTCCGATGATTACCGTTACTTTCCTGAGCCTGACCTTGTTCCTTTATATATTGATGAGGAGTGGAAGGCTCGCGAACGTGCCCAAATTCCTGAACTCCCAGATGCTCGTAAAGAGAGATATATAAACCAACTTGGCTTACCTTCCTATGATGCGGAAGTTTTAACAGCTACAAAGGAAATGTCGGACTTTTTTGAAGAAACGATTTCCTATAATGCAGATCCGAAACAGGCATCGAATTGGATTATGGGGGAGCTTTCTGGATACATGAACAAGGAAAATAAAGAGCTTCATGATCTTCCAATTACACCAGAAGGATTATCAAAGATGATTGGACTTATAGAAGATGGAACAATTTCTTCTAAAATTGCAAAGCAGGTATTTGCAGAACTTGTGGAGCATGGAGGAGATCCTGAAAAGATTGTCAAAGAAAAAGGACTTGTCCAAATTTCTGACGAAGGCCAGCTTCGAGAAATTATTACAGGAATTTTGGACAAAAATCCTCAATCTATTGCAGATTTCAAAGATGGAAAGAAGAAGGCTGTTGGATTTTTGGTTGGTCAAGTGATGAAGGAAACAAAAGGACAAGCCAATCCACAAATGGTTAACCAGCTTTTAACTTCAGAATTGGAAAAACGCTAACTTCTAGGTGTGATAAGTATATAAAGTGAAACTTCAACCACTGGGGTTTCTCGTCCCCCGCTTATTGTTAGCACCCAAGGGTATGCCCTAAAAGCCCTTGAACCAATCGGACATTTGTGGAAAGTTTATCCCCCACTCACTCTTCTCGTTTTACTTAAGATTTGGGTGGGGTAATACTCCCATGAAAATAAAACATTAAACTTTCCATCCTGTAGGTGAAGCTTGCTTTAAAGTTGGGTGCCCGTTCATGTAGGGTATTTTTTTTGGAAAATGATCTAACTTTTCAAACGTATGAAAAAGGTCTATGATGTATAAGGATATATAGATGATGTAAAGTAAGGGAGTCTTGGATATGAAACGTGCCCGAATTATTTACAATCCAACATCTGGGCGTGAGGCATTTAAACGGGAGTTGCCGGATGTCATGCAGATCCTAGAAAGAGCTGGATATGAGACTTCAGCTCATTGTACTGCGGGAGAAGGGGATGCCACACAAGCAGCTATTGTGGCTGCCAATCGTGGGTTTGATGTGGTCATTGCAGCCGGTGGCGATGGAACTATTAATGAGGTCACTAATGGCCTGGCTGAACAAGAAAACATACCGAAGTTAGGTATCATCCCAGTTGGAACGACGAATGATTTTGCTAGAGCAATTGGAGTTCCACGTAATATTCTAAAGGCAACTGAAGTCATTGCAGAAGGTCTATCAAAGCCTATAGACATTGGACGAGCAAATGATCATTATTTTATTAATATAGCTGGTGGGGGGAAACTCACGGAGTTAACCTATGAGGTTCCAAGTAAGTTAAAGACAATGCTAGGTCAACTTGCGTACTATTTGAAAGGCCTAGAAATGCTCATGCCATCGATTCGACCAACGGATGTCAGAATTGAATATGATGGTAATTTTTTCGAAGGGGAAATCATGCTCTTTCTTATTGCGAATACGAACTCTGTTGGTGGGTTTGAAAGACTTGCCCCGGATTCGGCGATGGATGATGGACTTTTTGATTTACTCATATTGAAGAAAGTGAATCTTGCTGATTTTATTCGAGTCGCATCCCTAGCAATCAAAGGGAACCATATTTCCGATGAACATGTGATCTATACAAAGGCCAAAAATATTACTGTCGAAACGTCGGAAAAGATGCAATTAAATCTAGATGGTGAATATGGTGGATTATTGCCCGGGAAATTTGTCAATTTAACGCGCCATCTTGAAATATTTGTCCCAAGAGAGAAATGGACATCATCTGAACTCGAATCTGAATAGCGTATTTCATCATAAAAAGGCAGTCATCTTTTGGCTGTCTTTTCTTTCGTACTATCAGAATTTATAAATTTTGTTGGTTGATAGTATAAGAAAAACTAAGGCTTTCGCCATTAGGACGTGGTGATAAGCCGAGTTTTTCTTATCATACTTTTTATTTTTGTTCTAAAAGAATAAGGGTAAACTGTTCATAGAATGCAATTTAATAAAGGGGATTATTATGTCAAAACAATCTGCACCCGTTAGAAAAAATGAAGTTATTAACGGTACATTTGAAGATCTTACTCATGAAGGTTCAGGTGTCGCTAAGGTAAATGGTTACCCACTTTTTGTTCCTTATGGCCTTCCTGGTGAAAAAGCAAAAATTAAAGTAATCCATGTGAAGAAAAACTATGGATTTGGAAAAATAGAAGAGATTCTTGAAGAAAGCGAGCATAGGGTTGATCCACCATGTCCGGTATATGAACAGTGTGGTGGTTGCCAACTTCAGCATATGAGCTATGAACGTCAACTTGAAATGAAGCTAAAACAAGTGAAAGATTCTCTTCGCAAATTAGGTGGACTTCCGGACGTTCCTGTACATCCTGTCAAAGGAATGAAGGATCCTTGGCGTTATCGAAATAAGGTTCAAATGCCAGTGAAAGCAAAGGACGGAGAAGTACAGGCTGGTTTTTATCAAAAGAAAAGTCATCGAATCATCGACATGGACACTTGTATTATTCAACAGGAAACCAATGACCGATTAGTAGATGCTGTTTGTCGTCTTGCTCAGAAATATAATGTGTCAGTTTATGATGAGGACTCCCATCAAGGGGTGCTTCGACATATTATGGTTCGCACTGGTCAACAGACGGGAGATGTAATGGTAGTTCTCATCACGAAAACGAAAAAGCTTCCTAATGCAGAGAAAATCGTCGAAGAAATTACGGAGGCGTTTCCTAATGTGAAGTCCATTGCGCATAACATTAATTTCAAAAGAACCAATGTCATCATGGGGGATGAAACCCATATCCTATGGGGTGAGGAATACATTAAAGATAGTATTGGAGACATTTCGTTTGCTATATCCCCAAGGTCGTTTTATCAGGTAAACCCTGTGCAAACAAAGGTATTATATGATCAAGCTTTAGAATATGCAGAACTGACAGGAAAAGAAATTGTTATCGACGCCTATTGTGGGATTGGTACGATTTCCTTATTCTTGGCTCAACAAGCAAAAAAAGTTTATGGAGTTGAAATTGTACCTGAAGCCGTTGATGACGCAAAGCAGAACGCAAAGCTAAATAATATCGACAATGCAGAATTTTTTGTCGGGGAAGCAGAAAAAATCATGCCATGGTGGCGAGCGCAAGGCCTTCAACCAGATGTCGTTGTTGTCGACCCTCCACGAAAAGGCTGTGAGGAAGACCTGCTTAATGCCATGTTAAAGATGAAACCTCAACGGATCGTCTACGTTTCCTGTAACCCATCGATACTTGCACGGGATTTACGAATTCTCGTCGACGGAGGATATGATGTCAAAGAAGTCCAACCAGTCGACATGTTTCCACAGACGAATCACGTCGAGTGCGTGGCGTTGATAGAGTTAAAATAACTAAATAGAAGTTGAAGCGAGAGGTACAGCTAGTTCTTTAAAACGATAATGAATGCTAGCTGTACCATCTGCGTTAATTTCTATCCAATCAATTAATGTATGAAGTAATTCGGGAGTAAGTTTTGTAAGCTTGAAAATGTATTTAAATTTCTTTTAAACTTCTGTAAGTCCCTCTCGATATCGGGAGAAAAAATTAGCACTGATAGTTCTACGTTAAATATTCAAGTTGGTGAAGAAGAAGTTGGAAAACAATATGCAGTTCAATACTTATGAAAAGATGAAAGAAAGCTTATAGGTCAAAGTGTGTTATATTTTAAACTAAAATAAATTATTTCACTAACAGGAGGATTGCTTAACAAAGGCAGTCTCTTATTGTGTCTACATTTTCTTAAACTATATAACTGCCTCTCATCTCCAATAAGGGTTTTTCTATATTTGCTCTTCGGGAAGGTAATAAAAGCCGATTTTATTAAAGCAGAAAATCGGCTTGATCATTTAATCTTTTCTGAACTGTTCCTGAACGAGATGTGACCATTTAGGAAGGTTTGTTGCTTCGAAAGTAATAATCCCATTATTTACTTCAAGCACAATTTTCCCATCATCCTCACTGTTATCAATCAATACAAGGTTATCAATCATATACGCACAGTCATATAGATGCTTAAATGAAGTGTTATTCCTTCTGATAATATCTTCAGTTGGGATGTCATGACCACCATTCTCCACTCTCATTGAAACCCTTTCGATGTTTTGACTGACGTTACTAAGTGCAATATAAAACATCGTTATTTCGTATCCTTCATTTTTAGCTTTTTGAATCTGTCTAATAGCATTTTTACCAGCAAGGGTCGTCTCAATTGAAAAGTCTTTTCCCTCTTTAATATAATTACTGACTGACTTAATCACTTCTTTACCACTGATACTCTATTTTTCTCAGGATTTTCTGGATCGATCCTTCGTGCAATAGCATCTGGATCAATATTAATATCAACACCTATTTTATCAATAATTAAGCTGCGTAGTGTACTTTTACCACTTCCGTTATTACCTGCAAATATATAGAATATCGGTCTGTGGATATGCATTAAGATTCACCGTTTTTATTTAATGGAACAATATCTCCACTAGGAAATTCCTTCACAAGCTTTCCGTCTTTTTCGTATACGATATATGTGTTATTAGCTTTTGCATCAATTCTAGCCCGTTCACCAGTCATCTTAGCCCACTTACCTAACCACTCATATTTTCTTTTGGGTTCATTGTTTTGTTCTAACATAAGGAACACCACCTTTCTATAAATTATATCAGATTAATTATTACTTTTATAATCGTTTTGAAATGAAGTAGTAATGATATTTTTTGTGAATCGTTTCACTATAACTGGGCTTTAGTTCAATAACTCCATTATCAAGAAGAGCTAAAATGTACATTGTTTTATTCATTAGACTGTATATTTTGGCTCTTTATTATTTACCTTTACCGTATAAAATCACGACAATGAATAAAAGAAGTCTTGGTACTAGAGGGTGCAGTTCACTAAATACTGGGATGATAATTTCCATTTAATGTGTCATTTATTTTAGCAGTGATTACAGTCATTGAAATGCACCACCCCTGACATACTTTTTACCACAGAATAATTTTGTCCAATTAATGCTATTCCTAGCTACAATTGATTTACCCTAGTATTACGTAGTAGACCTATACTACGCAGCGTGCGAAACGTTCTCTTATAAGTGGAAATCATGAAACAGAGGGATGACTTCGGTCATCACAACTATATGTTTGAAGAGGGGAATGAAAGCCGTCATGTTGAGCTGAAACCCTCACCTTAATACTCCTGCATGCATAAGAACCTCGTAGGGAACTCATGTATGAAGCTAGGTGAAGTCGGCTGAACCAATCCTACGTCCTTGGATACGGAAAGGGATAGGTCGGAGGGCGACAACCCATCTATGATGAGAATGTTCATAAGGTCTGACGAACTAAATCAAAATCAGCCACTATTCTTTGAGTCAAAGTATGTGATTCAGATTGATCAACAACAGATGCTTTATTATAAAAATTATAGAAATAAATATCTCCTACTGACTGTTTTGGTTCAACCGTTAAATTTTCTATTTCCACGACTAACTTTACCGCAGAGGCTTCTTCATAATTTGGAGAAGGCACATATTCCGCAGATTTAACAGTTACCTTATAATCACCAATAGTTGACTCTATCGTTCCTGTTTCACCGATTTCTAAAACAGTAAGTTTATCTGGTGAAACTTCTCCTGAATTACCATACACCGTTTTTTGTTCCTTTTTTCCCACTTTTATATCTTCTTGTTGTTCTACTACATCCGAATTTTTTCATCAACATCACTATTCGTTTTATCGGTTTGTTCACTGCACCCAGCTATCATTACAGCACCTAACAAAACAGGTAATATTATTTTCTTCAAGATCCATCCCCCTTTTAATTCACAAAAAAGCACTACAGAAAAATAAATTTCTGTAGTGCTTCTACCTATTTATATTTTACCATTTAGTAGAGGAGTAATATATTATTTCTAATCAGAATTCATTAATTTCTTCTATAACTTCACCTTCCGGACCTTTTAAAACAAATTTCCTTTTATACGGTCCTTCCGAATCCACAATGAGTTCCGTTAAAAATAGATTATTCACGATCCCCGTGCTGTCAGAGAAAACAAGTTGTTCATCATTGAAATATTCAATAGTAACCTCCGATACATCAGTATCCTTAACCATCCCCCATACGTATTGACGTTTTGAAATCGGATGAATATATTGATCATTATAGAAAAAAGCTAAATCAGAATTATCGGTTCCATTTATTGTGACTGCAACTTCTTTATTTCCGATATATTCAGTGTTATTTTTAACTCCCCCTAATACAACAATTTTATTATGATTTTTCATGTATTGAAAAACAACAATGTTTTCTTTATCAAAGTAGTTAAGAATAGTTTCTTTATTTTTACTGTACTCGTTGATATTTCCTTCTAATGTAGGAATTTCTTCTTCTGAACAACCTACTATAAAAATTAATGTTAGAATAATTATAAAAGGCAATCTCATATTTATCTCCTCCAAAAATAAAGCCCTATAGTTTATATACTACAGGGCTTTAAGTATAATTAAAAGTTAAATCATTGAGCAATTGCAGAGGACGAAGAAGAATATGTTCCTTGAACGGGACCATGAATACGGAACAGTTGATGTACTTACATTAAGCGTTCCGCTTGGTGAAAAGCCTGAGAAACCGATTGAACCAGAAACGTTAGTTTTCCGCTCAGTCCAATCATGTACATAAGAAGGGAATACTTTAAAACTTTCTCCCGGAGGACCAAAGTACATTGTTACCTCTAGTCTTGTTGTTGCGTAAACTTAATATCCTTCGATATCATAGTTCCCATCCCTAACATTCCACGCCACACCATTTCCTTCTGAGGAAGTCCTTAATGAAACGTGTCCAGATGAATCACCATTTACTTCTGTACCAGTAACTCGACCAATATTATCATATGTATGCGCAAATGTTTGATCGACATCTATTGTAGTATTAACACTAGCAGAAGCGATATCTTCGGAATTACCATATGGATCTAATGAACCAACCCATACATATCTCCCATCATATCTATATGTACATCGTAATGAGATACATACAAATCTCCATCCATATCCATATCAGATGAGTACGTTAAAGGCATTATTTGAAAAGGTTGTTTAACCTTCTCCCAACCATATTTTTCGTTAAGTTTTTCTAACTTTTTCTCGATGGAGTCTTCTCTTTTATCAATGATTTTTTGTTTAAATTTTTCTTTTCCTGACTCACTTAAACCTTTAGCTTGATCCTCGTCCATACTGTTGTACAATTTCATTTGTTTTGAAATTATCTTTTCCTTTTCCTTTTCAAATTTTTCAATAGAAGGAGATTTCTCTACAGGATGACTTGATTCTGCACTGATCGTTGTTGGAGCCAACAACGACACTGATAAAACAATTGTTCCTACCCCCTTTGTTATTTTTGAAAGCTTCAAAATAATTCCTCCTCTAGTATTTTTCTACGATAATAGTTATACTAGATTCACTTCTGATTGTAAAACTACATAAAACTGTAGTATGATCAAGGAAACGATACGAAAATCATTTATTATCCTGCGATTATATCAATTACTTATATAAGTTATGCACTTATGCATGTCATTATCTTCCCATTCGTCAGACTCTATTTTACTAAAGATTAACATAAGCAAAACACCCTACATATTTAATCGGTTGAAGCGGGTAATGAGAAATGCACTAGGAGTTATTAACCTAGTGCATTTCTTGTAACATTTTGAACTATTTATTTTCTTCAATATACTTAACCGCATCTCCAACAGTTTGTATCTTTTCTGCATCTTCATCCGGAATTTCCATATCAAATGTATCTTCAAATTCCATTACTAATTCAACAACATCTAATGAATCAGCATCTAGATCATCTTTGAACGTTGAGTCCAGTTTAATTTCTTCCTCAGCTACATCTAATCTTTCTGCAATAACACCCAAAACTTCTTTCAGTACATCCATTTAGATCCCCCTAAAAAACACATAATTTTAATCGAGCTGCTTATCTGCCTGATATCCTTTCCCTACATTTGATAAATTCATAAAATAAAACGCCTCCCAATCTAATAAACTCTTATTCCTATGATAGACAGAGCTGTTGGTGGAGAAACAATATTGTAAATAGTTGGTTTTTCTAATAAGCTAAAATTAATAATGATTAAGAGAGGGTTTGTTTTAAATGGAGGAAAAGATTAAAGAGCTTACTTTGTTATTACTATACTTAACTTCATGGAAGGAGAATGATCTTCCAGTGGAAATGAGAAGAAGCTGGAAGGGATACCCGTTTGATACCTTAAATGAATTAACTGATGAGGATTTAATTCGAGGGAGCGTGCGATCCAAATCCGTTTACTTAACGGAAGCGGGTATTAAAGAGGCTGAAGAATTAATGAAAAAGTACCTAGGGGAGGTAGAAAATAATTGATCGGGATTACACGAACGAAGAAAGGTGATAAGTATGCTTGAATTGAAGGTGATTGTTCAGGATTTTTTTCATTACGTCAAAGCAGATAATATTGAAATCTATAATGAATTTAGTTTACAGCATGAATTAGGCATATATTTAAGAAGTAAATTTCCGAATTACAAAATTCAGTTTGAGAGAAACGTTTCTTTTTTCACGAATGATACAAAGACGATAAAAAAAGAGATTGATATTGTTATCTATAATGCTGATCAGTCTGAAAAATATGCTATTGAACTTAAACATCCGTTAAATGGTCAATATCCTGAACAGATGTATTCATTCACAAAAGATATTAAATTTATGGAACAGCTGAAAGACCGAGGTTTTAATAAAACAGCCTGTGTTGTTCTTGTATCGGACAAGCCCTTTTATGAAGGGAAAGTAAATAACGGTATTTATAAATATTTTAGAGAAGAATTCGCGGTTTACGGAGATGTTTATAAACCAACCGCTGCTCGAAAAGGTATAGATTTTATTTCCCTTTCAAGAAGACATGAGTTTCAATGGGTAAACCTTGATGAAATTAGCCGGTACTTTTGTATTGAAGTCATTTGAAAATATAAAAAGGTGAGAAGGTGTGAAAATAGAAAAGGTTGCCATTATTAAAGATGTTTGTTTTTTCTTTTTCTTCCATGCACATTAAATTTATTAAGAATAAAAATTAAGTGGGCAATTCTAAGAAAAGCAGGGATTGCCCTTTTTCCATTAAAGTAAAGGGTGTCGCTCGACAAGTTCTACTATAAGCACTTCAAGTGTGAAAGGCAGAAGATAAACATATTTATCTTAACTTTATAACCGAGAATGGGAATACTTATTTTCATTCTCGGTGGTGGTATCTCTTGGTCTAAAAAATACATGAATGACTATGCAACAAATGAATTGTTTGGTATTAGTTCTTCTTCATATAATTTTAAAAATAAATATTTTTTAAAATACCTTACTTTTTTAATAAAGTCTCTTCTGATAGAAATAATTTGGTTTTATAATGTCATTTTTATAAGGATTATGAAAAATATGTGTAGTGGCCGGAGATACAGGGGGAATCAGCCATGTCCAATTACCTGTTACCTTTCGTCCTTCATCGTGTTCTAGACTTTCAAATTTTTGGAATTGTCTAGCAGCTGTATGGTGGTCAACGATACTAACCCCAGCTTTTTTATAGGAGTTCAATACAGCAATATTTAATTCTAATAAAGCTTTATCCTTCCACAATGAAGAGTCTCGTTCTGTAGAAAGACCTAATATAGAGGCAACCTTAGGCAGCACGTTATAACGAGCTGTATCAGCAAGGTTTCTGGCGCCAATTTCTGTTCCCATATACCAGCCGTTAAAAGGAGCAGCTGTATATTCAATACCTCCTATTTCTAACTTCATTTCTGAAATAATTGGGACCCCATACCATTTTAGATGAAGATCTGCTATTCCCTCAATTGTAGGGTGTGTAATCGGTACTTCCTTTACAATTTCTTGCGGAATATCAAAATAGCAAGGCTGACTGTTTCCTATCTGAATAACAATAGGTAAAACATCAAAATGTGTTCCTTTCCCTATCCATCCAAGCTCTTGACAAACTTTTGTAAAGGAAAGGGAATCGGGATCACCAGTTACCCCTTCAGCTGTTTCATAGCCTGCATAACGGATAAGTTGATGATTCCATATTCGAACCTTTTGTTCTTGTGTACTTTGCTTTAAAATAGAGATAGTAGGGATAATCTTTCCACCATTTGTAGCATAATCTATATGATCAAAAAGGGCTTTGCATATTTCTTTTTCAGTCGAAAGTCCTCTTTTGTCTAGAACATGAAGCTTGTCCCAAAACAAGCGTCCAATACATTTATTGCTATTCCTCCAAGCCATTCTTGCTCCATGCTGTAGCTCTTCAAATGTATGAGTATATGTTCCACTGGTGTAAATATCCGATTTCACTTCTTCTATTCTGTCTTTTAAAGTATTACTACTTTTACCTAGCTCTTGATAGCAAATCCTGATAAACAGTTCAGCCTCACTATATAAATTATGATTATGTTCCATAAGTTCTCCCCTCAACAATAGTTTTAACTATACAACTGGTTAAATACTCACCAACTGCTACAGATAACCCAGCCACCATAACAAATAATGTCTTAGACCTGTGGTTTTGAGTCCCTATTTTTTATTCGTTATGACTTTATACTTATCGTTAGTTACCAATTATTACATGGGGATTTCACAGGTAATTATATATGTCACGACATATTAAGCAAATGATGATTTTCTTATTCCGCATTACTGCTGGTTTAGTATAAGTGTAATTCTTCGAAAAGTCTTATTTTGATTTTGAGCACTAAAAGATATCTCTAATAACTGAAAATTTCATCCCCATGATAACATATTTTTAACAAAAAAGTTGGAACAGCCAACGGAGATTGAATAAAGTTCTTTTGGCAATTGAGGGGAATCTGAGGAATGAAAGGGGTATGATTTAGCGCGTAATTTACAGAGCTATTTTGTTAAATCGATCGCGATAAAAAAATCTACCTGCAATAGAGCAATATTTTCTCGAAATATAAATATAATCACTAGGTTATCCTTTTATAAGCGCTATTGTGGGAATACATTTACGCAAAACCAAACTTTAGCGAAAATGTATTAAGTGATAAATGATAACACACGTCGAGTGCGTGGCGTTGATAGAGTTGAACTAAAATTAGTGCCATACAAAGATTAAATCCCTCGGACCACTTGTTCGGAGGTTGGACTCAATCCGACAAATAAATAGACATTTCACAAATAAATAATTAACATGATTAATAAGGTAGAAAGTTTTTATAATACCCGGCATATTATTGGAGGGATTTACATGGCGAATAAAGGTTTAACAGTAGGAAAAAAAGCACCGCACTTTGAATTGCCTGCAACAAACAATCGAACTATTCGTTTATCAGATTTTAGCAACCAACCTATCATTCTTACTTTTTTTAGAGGTACATGGTGACCAAACTGCCGCAAACAGCTAGTTGAGCTGAATAACTATTATGATAGCTTGTTAGAAAAGGGCATACAGATTATTGGTATTGCTGGACAAGATATTAAATCTATTCAACAATACGTCGATAAAGAGGACATAAAAATTCCTATTTTATCAGATGAGAAAAGGAAAGTGATTAAACAATACGAAGTCTTTGTCCCTATTAAATGGGATAGTTTCCGTATTGCGATTCCTAGTACATATCTATTAAATGAGCAACACATGATCCAATACAGTTATATCGGTGAATCACAGTTTGATCGTCCTGCAATAGATGATATTTTATCTATAATAAACGAACTTCCTCAAGATGTCAGAAGTAGTAAAATGCAAGCGAATCAGGAAATCGGTGTTTTTGTGGAAGCTATGAAAGAAACATACCAAGATATTGATCTGTCTACACATACTATTAAACAAAGTTTGGATAATAACTTATCCTCTATCAATCAACTGGAGAATCTTTTTACTAATAACACAGCCGAATTAACACAATTTTTTAATGTGTTTGAAACGTTGGATGAAAAAATAAAAACATACAGTCATTCTATTCAAAAGGTGGCAGACAGTTCTGAAATAATTAGACAAGATAATAAACAAGCAACAGAACATATGAATACAACATCCGAACTTCTAGAAGATCTTGTAAGTTTAACAAAAGTCGTTGGAAGTATCAGTTCAACAATATCCGGAATTTCAGATCAAACGAAAATCTTAGCACTTAACGCATCCATAGAAGCAGCACGTGCTGGTGAACATGGAAAAGGATTTGCTGTTGTCGCTCAAGAAGTAGGAAAGCTAGCAAGTGCCTCTTCAAATGCTTCTGGTAAGATTAAGGAACAGTTGGATGAAATTCAGAAAAAAATTAATGCAAGTTTCACTTCTTTTAGTGAGTTTAATAGTTTGATGGAATCAGTTGACACAAAGGTGGATAACCAGGCAACAGAACTAAGGGATGTATCAGAGGGGATATTATCTATTCGGTTAGATAGTGAGCAATTAGAAACTAGTCTTAGAAAGATAACAAATGATCAGGAGCAAGCAGAACACAAACTTAGCTCTATTAAACAAAAAGAAGATACCATCGCGAATGAGTTGGAAGGTATTTACCAGGATATTAAAGAAAATCACCAACTCATTTTGGAATTGGCTAAAAGAACAGACAAATAAAGTTACATTTATGCTAAGGCTATCCTGACTACCAGCAGGTAGCCTTATTTTTGTTCTGCCTGACATGGGCGATAACTTGATGGTGAAAGTCCACTACAGGCTTGGCGGTATGAACTGTTAGCTAATGGCAAAGGGGTCCACCCGTGAGGAGGAATCTGAAGGCAAATTCTTGAACTGAAGAACAAGAAACTATATATAAGGATAAATTGGGAAGGGTGAGTCTACTAAACAAGATAAAGTCCAATACTGCCCGAATCCCATACAGTAAATATAACAATTGCATGAGAAGAAAGTTATCGCTCTTATCCGAGGAGATCTCACGGACGAGTGGAATACACTTGGTCGGAAAAAGGTTTACCGTGAGAAGTCAGCTGAAGTCATAGTAGTTTCTTACGGAAACGAAGGACCGACCAATCTTAAATCTTGGAAAACAAGGAGGTGTAGACATCACCGCTAAGTGCAGAAAACATCACGGTAAAAACCAAAAAGATGGCTAACTATGGAGAGATAGGTTGGAGACCCAAGGGTACATATAGGAGTGCGTAGGGATGCCTACATGGATAGGAAAGAACAAGATGGCATCAGCTTAATTGATAAAGTTATTGACGATGATAATCTTTGGGATGCTTTCAAGAAGGTAACAGCAAACAAAGGTGTTTCAGGTGTAGATGGTATAAAAGTAAACGATTTAGAATCTCATATGAGAAAATATTATCAAGCACTCAAACGAAAGTTAAAGGATGGAACATATAAGCCTCAACCGGTTAAACGAGTTCCGATCCCTAAACCTGACGGCTCGAAAAGATATTTAGGAATACCATGTATCTTAGACAGAGTACTTCATCAAGCTATTTTTCAAGTAGTCGACCCTAAGCTTCGGTCATACGGACTAGACCATGACAACGCAATGATGCTCGCCAACTCTAGGAAAGGGAATTGGCGCATATCCTGTAGTGAAATTCTCCATCAAACAATAACTAAAAAGAGACTCACAAAGTGGGGACTAAATGATTTTCGATTCTTTATTAAAAGCGACACTAGTCTCAAACCGTCCCCCCGAACCCCCCAATATTTGCTATAATGGACCTAGCACGCAAATAGGGGAGGGACTATTTAGTTGAAGGAGTTTGTTGAATTGAAAGATATGTGGGAGCAGTTCGTTCTTTATGATCGCATGGATGCTCGTGTCGATCGGTTCATTCAACAATCCTGGTTACGGTCGAAAGCTCTAACATTGGTTCAGCTGGTGGCCAATGGTTCACGCCAATCATCAACCCACCTGAGACTGCGATATTGGGTGTTGGTAAAATTACGAAGAAGCCAATTATAAAAGAGGATGCGTTTGCCGTTGGGAACATGCTTACCCTATCGCTAAGCTATGACCACCGCGTCATTGATGGTATTCTAGCTCAGAATGCAATCAATTATTTGAAGGAATTACTGCAAGAAGCCAATAACTTTCATACCTTTTAAACAAAAAATCGATTGAAGTACTGGTTGTCTGACCCACAGTATATATATAGTCTAAAAAAGATTTCGCTAAGATAAGATTAATATTTTATCGGGTCTAATATGATTTTTTGAAAGGGATGAACATGATTTACAAAAAATCAGAAAAAATAATAGAATCTAAGAAACCGTTCTAGATTTAGGCGGCGTCTTATAAAGAAGCAGAAGTTTTATCAAAACTTCTGCTTTTCTTACAAGATAAAACTTTAAATTTGTCTAGCTCCATCGAAAAAGCATCATCGAGTAATCTTCGAAGTTTTTGCCCCAAGTAAGCGCACGAAGGGAAGCTACTTAGAGCTACTTCGCAGAAACAAGTGCTTTTCTTGTTTTGAGGGGCAGCCTATCGACTAGAGTCGGTTCCCTCCTCTCCTTCGATAAGTCAACATCGATGAAGGAATTCAAACGCTTACCTATTGCTAACGGGTTATCGGAAGAGTAAAGCTACCAAAATGGTAGCTTTCTAGTATTTATTACTTTGCTGCAATTTCTCCATTTTATGCAAAGTATGCTTTGTACCCCATTCATGCATTGCTTCTAGTATTGGTTCCAAGCTCCTTCCGTATTCTGTAATCGAATATTCCACCTTGGGAGGAACTTGGGGGTATACAACACGCTGAATAATATCCTCATCTTCTAATTCACGTAATTGGTTAGTCAACATCTTTTGGGTAATTCCGGGCATACTTCGCTTTAATTCACTGAATCTTTGAGTACCGTTCTTTAGTAAATTCAATAAAATAATTGGTTTCCATTTCCCAACTAATATGCCTAAAGCATCTTCTACTCGACACAATTCTGGTTCTATATTCATCCCAATTTCTCCTTTAGTATCTTTTTGTATACTATACCACTTTTAAGTGCGTACTTATTAAAAAGATATTTATAAGTCATAATAACATTGTCAGTTGAAAATAAACAACTTTATATAAAGGTAGGTTGAATAAGATGGAAAATTATCGAATCGACAAAAGTAAAGGTCTAGAATTCGGTCTTTATACATTAGGTGACCACATGCCAAACCCTAATACTAGTGAACGTATTTCAGCTAAGCAACGGATTAATGAAATTATTGAATTAGCTAAGTTAGCTGAACAAGCAGGTATCGATTTTTATGGTGTTGGGGAAAGTCATCAACAGTATTTTACTACTCAGGCACATACTGTTGTTTTATCAGCTATTGCCCAAGCAACAGAAAAAATAAAAATAGGTAGTTCTTCGACGATTATCAGTACATTAGACCCTGTTCGTTTGTATGAGGATTTTGCGACTATCGACTTGATTTCGGATGGTCGTGCTGAGATTGTTGCTGGTCGTGCTTCTCGTATAGGGCTCTTTGAGTTATTAGGATATAATATACGTGATTATGAAGCATTATTTGAGGAAAAATTTGAACTATTGCTAAAGCTCAATGAAGAAGAATTAGTTAATTGGAGCGGGCAATTTAGAGAGCCGTTAAGGAATGCTGAAATCTTACCCCGACCAAAAACTGGTTCACTTCCAATTTGGCGTGCGGTGGGCGGTAATCCCGCAAGTGCGATAAAGGCTGGTTATGCAGGCGTTCCGATGACACTTGCTACATTAGGAGGTCCTGCAAGTGTTTTCAAAAGATCGATTGATGCTTATAGAGAGGTTTTAAAGAGTAATGGTTTTGATCCAGATAGTTTACCTGTTGCAACAACAGGACTATTTTATGTGGCAGAAACAACGCAGGAGGCACTTAAGGAATATTATCCTTATATTAATCAAGGAGTAATCTTAGCCAACGGTCAAGGGTTTTCGAAGCAATTGTGGGCACAAGGGGCTGATGTTCGCAATGTCATAAACGTAGGAAGTCCACAGCAAATTATTGAAAAAATTCTTTATCAATATGAGTTGTTTGGGCATCAGCGTTATCTCGCACAAATCGATTTGGGTGGTGTACCATTCGACAAATTAGCCAAGAACATTGAACTTATTGGTACAGAAATTTTACCAGCAATCAGAAAGTATACCGCAAAAAAATAGTAGGATATAAGTCTGAAATAAACCACTGATGTTTTAATTAAATAAGCCATCACAGGATGACTCTTTTGATAAATTATGGAATAAAGAGCAAACTCTAAGTTATTGATTCCGTAATTCGAAAACCTTGGGACTTGGCCAATGCGATTGCTTGTTCAATCGTGATTTCACGGCTTACTGGAAGAACATCGGCTTTCTTATATAGATCTGGATTATAAGGTTCTTCTTTCTTTAAAATGTGGTAAATTAACTGTTAACAACATTCGTGCTATAGTGATAATTGCACGTTTGTGACCACGACGTTTTTGATTCTTAAATAGCGGTTTCGGATTTCGGGATGCTTATCGCTTTTGACTACAGCCGTATCACACTGTACCAAAAGGGGCTTGATATATATCCCTGCTCTTGAAACCCTTGCTGACTTTTTCTTGCTGGCACTTTCGTTATTCGTAGGTGTTAGTCCTGCTCAGGAACATAAATGTTTAGCAGTCGGAAACACGTCCATATCGGCACCTATATCTGAAACCACAGCAATGGCTGAAAAGGTGTTTTCAAAAGATGGAACAGTTAAGATCAAGTTAATTTCTTCTGTGTAGGGCTCGGCAAGAGAAAGGATAAGCTTTTCAAGATCTGCTTTACGTTTTTGAAGATTGTCATAATGTTCTTTAATCACAGCTAACTTCCCTGCTTGTTCAGGTGTAATAAAACCATCAATGGCAAGTTTTAACTCTGGAATCTTGTCCTTCATCGAACCGTGAATAAGTGGTTCGATATTAAAATCTGTATCTGTTGGATCTTCTAGGAGCTACTCAATAATATTCATGGAACTCTTTCCAAAGGTATCTGACACCGTATTGCCCAGCAGTAAACGAGTAATGTTTATACAAAGGTAAGTCTGCGTGCTCGAAGTCACACTTATTTGTGCTTGAAAAGGCAATCTACACATATAAATTGCGGTCACTCCGCTTTCGGAATAGGCCCACTCACCTCACGTGGTTTGTAGTTAACTGAACATCCCTATAAGTCTAGAATAATAAAAAAGTCGCTCAGCACAAGTTTATTTCATACCATTTTGTGCCTTGAGCGAAGCGAAAGGAATGGGTATAAATATGAAAATTGTTGGAATATCTGGTTCAATTGTCGGTTCTAAAACAAGAACAGCAATGAATTATCTTTCTAAAGAAATATCAGAGAAGTATCCAGAAGCCGAATATACAATCATTGATTTAGCGGAATATAATGTTCGGTTTAGTGATGGGCGAAATTACTTGGATTATGAAGGAGATACCGCATTTGTAACAAAACAGATTATGGAAGCAGATGCTATTGTGATTGGAACCCCTATTTTTCAGGCTTCTATTCCTGGTACATTAAAGAACATTTTCGATTTATTACCTGTAAATGCATTTCGTGATAAAGTAGTAAGCGTTCTTGTAACAGCAGGTTCATCTAAGCATTATTTGGTGGTAGAACAACAACTAAAACCGATTATGGCGTATATGAAAGCACAAATTGTTCAGACATACGTATTTATCGAGGAAAAAGATTTTCAACAAAAAGAAATTATTAATGATGATGTGATATTCCGCATCAATCGTTTGGTGGAAGATACAGTAGTATTGACCGAAACATATACCAGCATTCGTAAAGCTAAAGAAGCGGAATACGATTTTTAAATGAAATTCGAAAGACAAATAGGCAAGTTTTAATAAGGGAAAGAGGTTGCAAGGGCAACCTCTTTCTATTAATCAATACAGTATAATAAACTTGAAATAATGAATGTGAAGTAATTCACTTAAAGCAACGGTGTACGCGACAAGCTCTGTTATAAACGCTTTCTAGCGTGAAAATACAGGAAGTTTACTAGAAAAGCTTCAACTATACAACGGAGGATTGGAACGATGGAACCAAGTTTCCTGAAACAATCCCATCAAGACTCCTAATGCGTAGTGATTGACAGATTACGGGGTTCGAAGCAAGAGTAGATTCGGCAGAAGGAAGGCTAGAGCCATTTCGTTAGAAAAGGTACGCTAACTGATATGCCGCATGGCTGAAAAACTAGATAAGGTGAGAATGTTCCAAATAGAAGTGAACTGACCAACTTCCGTATGTACTGGTTATTATATGATCAAGCTTTAGAATATACAGAACTGACAGGAAAAGAAACTGTTATCGACGTCTGTTGTGGGATTGGTACGATTTCCTTATTCTTGGCTCAACAAGCAAAAAAAGTTTATGGAATTGAAATTGTACCTGAAGCCGTCGATGACGCAAAGCGAGCAGTGTAAGGAATATACGAATTTAGGACTTCACCAACAAGGAGTAAAAATTTAATGTTTTATTTTCATAGCAGTAGTACCCCCCACAGGTTGAAGTTTCACTTTATCATCTTGAAGGTCAGGCACCCATTAATAAACGTAGAACTATAATACATGTAATAGAAGAAATGCGCACAAAATATCTCTAAAAGATGATGGAGATGTGAATGATGGTGTTGAATCAACAGTATATAGATGTTTGTAATGTAAAAATTTATTGTGAATATTCAATAAATGAAAAACCCCCTCTTTTTTTAATTCATGGCTTAGCTTCTTCAGTTTATACCTTTAATCTTCTTATCCCTTTATTAAAGGAACGATTTACTATAATTGCGATTGACTTACCCGGATTTGGTAGGAGTGAAAAATCATCTTCCTTTGTGTATTCCTTTAAAAATTTTGCCAAGATTGTTTTAGGTTGTATTGACTATTTTCGTTTAAAAGATGTGAGTATTGTTGGACATTCGATGGGTGGTCAAATTGCATTAAATGCGGCGAAAATGAGTCCTGAAAAAATAAAGAATTTAGTATTACTATCTAGTTCTGGATATTTAAAGAGAGCAAACACAATATTAAGGTGGTGCACGTACCTTCCTTTTTTTAATTATTTCGTAAAACGAAAGGTGAAAAGTAAAGACGTTAGGGAGTATCTACAAAATGTTTTTTATAAACAATCTTTCATTACGGAAAATTATATTGAGGAATATGGAAAACCCTTAAAGGAAGATGGTTTTTATGTTTCTCTTACAAGATTGTTAAGACACCGAGAAGGAGACTTATCAAGGGAAGAATTAAAAACTATTTCTCTCCCTACACTATTGCTTTGGGGAGAAGAAGACCAAGTCACACCAGTGAAAATTGGTTATCAATTAGTGAAAGACTTGCCAAATGCAAAGCTTGTCACATTTGAAAAGACGGGTCATTTAATTACAGAAGAGCGTTCAAATGAGGTGTATAAACAAATTTTAGCCCACGCCTTGAAGTGAAGTAATATGTGAAGCGCAATGTTTTTAAATAAAGCATTGCGATTTTTGCGTTTTTAGAAAAGAGTAAATTTACAATTTTCAAAAAAAAATTTACATGATCTTGATATATCTTTAATATTTGCCATTTAAGATGAAAGTAAATCATAAAAAGGAGGTGGCCTATACGTTGAAAGGAGTAAAAGGATTATATCATTATGATTGCTTTGTATTTTTATACTTGAACCAATACTTTGACTATCGTTTCATTAAGTGGTATTTCTCCAAGATCACCCACCTAGGAGGAGCTGTAGTAACCATTACAGGGTCCTTGCTTCTTATATTGTTGGGAGACACCACACTTCGAATATGTGGGTTAGCATCTGCTCTTGCACTTACGGTAAGTCATATACCCGTGCATATTCTAAAAAAGATCTACCCAAGACATAGACCCTATATCGTAGTTCTTAACACCAAAGTTATCGAGAAGCCTCTAAAAGACTATTCCTTTCCTTCTGGTCATACAACAGCTATTTTTTCAGTCATTATTCCTCTTATCATGTACACGAATTTTGATATTTTATTATTTATTTTAGCATTTTCTGTAGGTCTTTCCCGAATTGTATTAGGGCTTCATTATCCAAGTGATGTTTTAGTTGGCTCCATTTTAGGAATGTTAACCGGTATTATTTCTGTTTTTATCGTTAACTTTTTCATCTGAAGGGGGAATTCAAATGAGGATTGCTATTTTTACAGATACTTATAAACCACAAGTAAATGGTGTTTCGATGACGCTACAACGGTTTGCAAATTATCTAGAGAGAAGAAATTTCGAATACCAATTGTTTGTTCCAGAGGCAAAAGAGGATGATTTGTATAGTAGTCAAATTCATCGTTTTACGAGTATGCCATTTTTATTTTATCCTGAATGTCGTTTTACTTTCCCAAATTTTTATCAAATTAAAAAGGAATTAAAACAATTCAACCCAGATTTAATTCATATTGCTACTCCTTTTAATATAGGTCTTAGCGGACTTTATTATGGATCGAAGTTAAAAATTCCTATTGTGGGTTCCTACCATACACATTTCAATCGCTATTTAGACTATTACAATTTGCAATTAATGTCCAATGTGATTTGGAAATACATGCGATGGTTTCACCAACCTTTTTTAAAAACGTTTGTCCCTTCCCACGAAACAAAAAGAGAATTACTTCAACATGGGTTTAACAATATAGGTATATGGAGTAGAGGAGTGGACTGTGAGAAGTTTAAGCCGGATTATACGACAGAGGCATTACGTGAAAAACACGGTATAAAAGAAAAATTTATTCTTACGTATGTCGGTAGGTTAGCCCCTGAGAAAGATTTGGATATTTTAATGAAGGTTGCTCATCAACTAACACCTGAGATTAAGAAACATATTCATTGGCTCATTGTTGGAGATGGACCGATGAAAGAAAAATTGGAATTAGAAGCTACAGACAATATGACCTTTACAGGGTATTTGAAGGGTAAAGAATTAGCACAAACATATGCTGGATCCACCTTATTCGTCTTTCCTTCAACAACCGAAACATTTGGAAATGTGGTATTAGAATCATTAGCGAGTGGTACACCGGCTATATGTGCTAAATCAGGAGGAGTCCAAGAGATCGTAACAGATCAAAAGACGGGTTTACTCTGCAGGCCAAGAAATATAGAAGACTTTAGAATAGCAATTTCCAAATTAATAGAAAATGAAGCTCTAGTTCAGCAAATGAGTTATGAAGCCCGAAATTTTGCGTTAAGCAGGTCCTGGGATGATATTTTTGATGATTTGGTCGCTCAGTATGAAGAAGTATTGTTAGATGATCAACAAATTATCTCTTATGCCTAAATTAGCTCAATTAAAAGGGAATTCAGTGGGAATCGCACTTTTTTATGCGCGCGACTATAGTAGATGAAATCCGGAATTATTTTATTCAAATTTATCCCGAATGAACAGGCAGCCAACCGTGAAGCAAGCTTCACCAATAAGGATGAAAAATTTAATGTTTTATTTTCATGGCAGTAATACCCCCACCTCAAGTCTTAACTGAAATGAAAAGAGTAGGTGGGGATAAACTGCCTAAATGTCCGATTGATTCAAGTGCCTTTAGGTCATAATCTAGGGTGCTGACAATCAGCGGGGACGACCACTAATTGAAGTTCAACTTTATGAGGAATAGCATCTTTTGAATTCACAAACTAGCACTCCTTTAGTTATTTATACTTATTACAATTTATTAAGAGGTGAGTCTTGATGTTATCAAGCCCAAAGGTACTAATACTTACTGGGAGTTATGGAAATGGGCACTTGCAAGTCACTAGAACACTTTCAGAAACTTTTAAAAGGAAAGGCATTAATAATATTGTTGTATCTGATTTATTTTTAGAAGCTCATCCAACTCTCACCAGTATTACAAAGTCTTTTTATATAATGAGCTATACGTACGGTCAAAGACTTTACGGATTATTTTATTATGGTGGAAACAAACAAAGTATCCTTTCCAAAACGGCATTCATTCATAAATTAGGTATGCAAAAGCTAGAAGAGATTGTAGAAAATGAAAAACCGGATATAATTGTTAATACATTTCCAATGCTCGTTGTGCCAGAATTTCGGAAAAAGAAAGGTGTAACCATCCCGATATTCAATATATTGACTGATTTTTGTGCGCATAAAAACTGGATTCATGAAGAAATTGATCGATATTATGTAGCAACTGAAGAATTAAAACAGGATATAATGAACAGTAATGTGCCACTATCAAATATCAGGGTTACAGGCATCCCCATTCAACCCCAATTTGAAGAGGATCTAGAAAAACAGGAGATTCTTCATAAATATGATCTGAAAAAAGATAGTGAAGTTATTCTAATTATCGCTGGAGCTTTTGGTGTACTAAAAGATATGGAAGAGATTGTTGCTAAACTTTCAAAAGAACATCGGTATCAGGTTGTGGTGGTGTGTGGTAAAAATGAAAAATTAAGAAAAAAATTAACAAATCGATTTTTGAACACTCCAAGAATAAAAATTTTGGGCTACTCCAATCATTTATATGAATTAATGAGTGTGGCTTCTATAATGGTGACAAAACCAGGCGGTATCACGTTGAGTGAAGCATTAGCTATAAAAACTCCTTTAGTTTTATATCGGTCAGTACCGGGACAGGAGCTTGAAAATGCATGTTATTTTGAAAGAAAAGGTGCCGCTTTCCTTGTGAATGATCCAACTGCTTTGATTGAAAAGATTACTCAAATAACGAGAGACTCACATTTACAAAATGAAATGAAACTAAATATGAAAAAAATTCATAATCCTAACGCAGCAAGTGTTATTTGTACTGATATCCTCCAATTTTTAGAAAAAAATCCAGGTGACCATTTGTTAGAAGGAGGGTCTCTGGAATATGATTCTATTAGTGAGTGGGGATAGAGAGAAAAGTTTAGTTTTTTTAATTATTTCACTGGCATTTATTGAATTTATTCGTGGTGCACTTATTATAAGTTATTTGCCAACATTAGCTGCAACAGATGTAAGGATTCCCGTCACAATTGTTGGTCTGGCTATCACTTTTCACTTTATTAGCGATGCAACAACCAACTTGTTTATTGGTTATATTATGAAACGTGTTGGGACATCTCTCGTTGTACATATGAGTTTTTTAATATCTATTATTGCTATAACTATGGTAGTTTTTATGAAAGGATATTGGTTCATCATCCTAGGTTCTCTCCTTTTAGGAATCGGTATATGTCCAATATGGTTAGTGGTGTTGGCTAAAGTTAAAGAAAACGATCGCGGGAAGAAGATGGGGATTGTATATTTTGGATGGCTCCTAGGATTAGGTTCTGGAGTCATTTTCATGAATTACATCCTTCAATATAACTATGGTTTAACTTATTGGTTAATGCCATTTATCATCTTAATAGCTTGGTTATTCTATATTTTCAGTAACCATGGAAATAATGTTAAGCACAGGAATACAATAAAACGCCAATATTTCGTTACTTTAAAATTATTGAAAAATAGCAAGATAGTTTTTCCAGGGATTATAATGCAAAGCGTCGCCATGGGAATGCTTATTCCGATTTTACCTTCATTCATGTTAAAAGAGTTGGACTTAACACAATCACAATATTCTTTGTTAATGTTAATTGGTGGGGGAATAGCTATTTTGGCTATTGTTCCTATGGGAAAAGTAGTTGATAAAACCAATAAAAAACTCTCTTTTATTATTGGTTTGAGTATACTAGGTGTATTGCTCCATTTACTAACCCTCAAGCCGGATTTTTTCTATGTAATAGTAGCTGTAGCATTGATTGGATTATTTTATGCACTTCTCTTGCCATCATGGAATTCCTTTTTGGCTGAGCATATTCCAACTACAATAAAAGAAGGTGGTTGGGGCGTTTTTTCATCCGTTCAGGGAATAGGAGTTATGGTTGGACCAGCCTTAGGAAGTTTGTTTGCATTCCAAGACAAATCATCCACCACCTTAACGGCAAGTGCTATATTATTAATACTTAGTGCTGCTCTTTATTGCATCTACTTTTTGCATCGGGCTTGGAGCCAGTCCCCCGCATTATTAAAGCGTTAAGTACTGGTGCCTGACCCCATGGTACTAGTATGAAAAATAAGGAGAGGTGTTTTAATGAGAAAAGGCTTAAATCTTTCAATAATCTTTGGTCTTGTTCTAGCTTTTTTTGCACCAGTAATTGACCAAGATAATCAAGTGTATGCCGTTGCTGCTGGTGATGTTGCTATTAATGAAATTGCTTGGATGGGAACAACAAATAGTTATAATGACGAATGGGTGGAACTGTATAACAATTCTAATCAAGCACTTGATCTTACAAATTGGACGTTAAATGCATCAGATGGAACGCCAGCTATTACTTTATCAGGAACTATTTCCGCTGGGGGATATTATTTATTAGAAAGAACTAGTGATGACACCGTTCCAGGTATTACTGCTGATATTATATACACAGGAGCATTAGGGAATTCATCTGAATCTCTTGAACTGCGTGATAGTAGTGGCACATTAATAGATTATGTAGATGCTTGGTATGCTGGAGATAATACATCAAAGGCAACAATGGAGAGAACGGATCCATTTGTTAGTGGAACGACTACATCAAATTGGAATACTTCGACAAATGACTATGGATATGGCTATGGAACACCTATAGCGCATAACTCTAATAGTACTTCTGGTGGGGAAGCTGGTACTGGCTCAGGGTGCACTGATACAACAGAAAGTATAACCAATGTTTCTGAATCACTAGGTGCAATTAACGTTTACTTTAATAAATGTGCGGATACTTCCTATGCAACATCAGGAAATGAAGCAAATTATAATGTTAATTTAGAAACTAAATTAATTGAACGATTAAATCAAGCGACAACCAGCATTGATTTTGCAACATATGAAATTAACTTACCTGGTATCGTTGATACATTAATTTCAAAAGCAGCACAGGGTGTTGATGTTCGTGTAATTGCAGATGCAAAGGATACAACGGACCCCAACTACGCAGACCGTTTTAAAACAATGCGTTTATATGTAGAAAAAATGGTTCGTGGACAAGATGGAACTGTAGGAACTGCAGATGATATTTATGTATTCTCTGATTCTCCACATTTTGCTGTAGAAGATAGTACATCTAGAATAAATTTTGGCTTACCATCTACACCTAATGATTTTCCAAATGTTAAAGTTACAGTTGGAAGCACTAGCGAATCGGGATATCTATTAGTAGATGCAGAAGAAAAAAGTGTGGGGACCTACTACAGTCCAGGAACTCAAATGCATAATAAGTTTGCTGTTATTGATGATCAGTGGGTATTTACTGGAAGCTGGAATTTCACAGTAACTGGATTATATGGCTCTGAAACAAATATGGAACAGGGGATTCTTGGCGGAAACCAGCAGCATGTAGTAGAAATCAACTGGCCAAATCTTGCAGAAAACTTTGAAATAGAATTTAATGAAATGTGGGGAAGTACAGGATTAACCCCTGATAAAGCAAATTCAAACTTTAATACGCGTAAAACTGATAATACAACACATATATTTGATGTGAACGGTACATCAGTAGAGCTTTATTTCTCAACTGGTGATGATGCGGTTGGTAGAATGCGAGAGTTTGTAAAATATGATGCGGATATTAATACGTACTTTTCTATATTTGCTTGGAGTGATCAAGGCTTAGTTGATGAGTTAAAGTATTTATGGGAAGGTTCTTATAATGATTTAGAAGGTACGTTAACTGGCTTTGATGTAAAGGGTGTTTTCGATGAAAGCTTCTGGAACCAATGGTGGTCTGGAAGTGTGGATATGACTGGCCGTACTGCTTCACAAGAGAGCACGAATAATCCAAATACTCGTTGGAATAACCCTGCACCAGTATATCAAGATAATGAAGATCGTAAGCTTCATAGTAAAACAATGTTAGTAGATGCAGATACAACTAGTGATCCAACAGTTATTGTAGGATCAACAAATTGGAGTGACAATGGGAATAACGTAAATGATGAAAACTTGCTATTTATCCATGATCCAGCTATCACAAATCAATTTGTACAGGAGTTTTCTGTTAGGTACGAATTAGCTGGAGGCACTTACTAAAAGAGCTTGTTCAAAAAACCTATTTTTTAAAAAAATAAACATGCACCTTGGTGCCTGACCCCCAGCATGGTAATGGGGTTAGGCACCTTTTTTATATGAACAAGCGCAGGTAGCCGATAACCATACGAAATTCCAAGGTTATGAAGACGGCAACCTGTTCATTAACATGTCACAAGCCAAGATTGTTAGAAAATATATAAAGACTATGGACAGGAAAGGGTCAAATCTAATTGCTAGAGAGCCGGAGGAGAAGCGATTACTTAAATTAGTTAACCTTTACCTTAATATGTGAAACGGCATTATATCCATAGCCTTTTCGATTCCAAAATGGAGTTATAGGTTGCACTCTACCAATTGAATCCCTGGCACGAACGTATATTGTATATTCACCTTTTTGACTTACTTTCCACTCATAAGACCATCTTGACCAAGCATATTTCTGATTTGATAATGGGTGAAGAGAAGCTTTTATCCAGGTTTCACTTTGATCAAAACTTAATTCCACTTCTGAAATTGGTCCAAGTCCTGACCAAGCGATTCCTTGAATTGTGTGTGTACCAGTTTCTAATATAGCTAAATCTAACGGCTGTTGTATGATGGAGTTTACATTTATAGTGGTAACAGGGAATTGACCTACGTCAGAGTCTTTATCAGGATAATAGACATAATCCTCTGTTTGAAAGGGTCCAGTAAAATGATGATCGATTACCTTTATTCGGTTTAGCCATTTTACAGAAGCCATAGCATACCAATTCGGAACAATTAAGCGTAATGGATAACCGTGTTTAAAAGAAATAGGATTATCATTATATTGAAAAGCGATGATTGTGTCAGGGTGTAATGCCTTTTCTAAGGGTAGGCTTCTCTCGAAGTGGAATTTTTCTAGCTTACCTGGTTTGTTACCATAATCGGAACCTTGAAATAGCACTTCAAGCGCATTTGGAGTCAGTCCAACAAGTTCTAGAAGATAAGTTAAGGATACTCCAGTCCATTTCCCTTGGCTAATCGCACCATCTTGCCATTGCTCACCAAAGACTTCAGGGGTGAATTTCGCTCGCTTATTTCCCGAACATTCTAAGGGGATTAACAATGATTTTCTAGGCATGGAAAGAAGCTCGTTTAAATTAAAAAAACGAGGTTGGGAAACTTGCCCTGAAATTTCCACTCCAAAACGCAAAGGGTTTAGAATAGGGTAGGCAAAATGATTCCTTCTATAAAAATAATGAATGGGAGTCTGCCCGTTGTCTAGAAAGTGAATGGGGGATTCTTGGTTTTCTGGATAAAGCTTTTTCGTTGATAAATATGGAATTATCTTATTCTCTCTCATTTTGTCACCTCTTTTATTCCTATGATATTTCATGAGTCACATTCTAGAACAAATAAAAAGAAAAATATTTCCGCATGAACGGGCAGTAATACCCCCCCTCAAAGTCTTAAGTAAATGAAAAGATTAGGTGGGTGATAAACTTCCATGAAAATAGAACATTAAATTTTTCATCCTTGTTGCTGAAGCTTGCTTCATTGGTTGCCCGTAAATGTTCGTACCTACAACTACAAAAGTAAATATGAATACAGATCCAAAAAATAAATACCAGAATTAAAAACCAAACACAAATCAATATTGAACAGCTAGATGGGAAAAGCGAGGAAGAGGTTTACGTACTGGTTCCTGACCCCCAGGATGGTAAAGCTTCACCGTACGGAGAGTCAGGAACCTTTTTTGAATCTTAACATTTTCTTGATATTTTCTCTAAGAGTTCTAAAAAACCCTTGTTTATGATAGGGGTGAGCAAAAAAAAGAGGAGTGATTAAAATGAAATGGAAAATGGTTTTACTAACAGGTGCCTTAGTTAGTGCATTTGGAATTGGCTCAATTTTGGGACCATCTGATATCTCAGCTGATGAAGTCATTAAACCCCAAACACCTAATGAGGCTATTGGAACGCAAACATCTCAATTTGTCCAACAAGGGATGAATGGACATTATGGGCCGAGAATGGGGCAATACTTCCAGGGAACAATGAGTACTACGGCGGCAGATTTGTTAGGACTTACAATGGAGGAGCTTCGACAACTTCGACTTGAGGGAAAATCGGTTCAAGAAATTGCGGACGAACAAGGAGTTCAGTTAGAAGAGCTAATTTCTTTGATGACAGTTACCAAGGAAAAACAATTAAGTGAATTAGTGGAACAAGGTGTCATTACTCAAGAACAAAAGGAATACATGCTAACCAACATGGAAGAAATGATGGAAGCTAATATTAGTAGAACAGATGTTGGATCGAGAAAGGGAGAAGGATACAGAGGAAACTGTTCAGTAGCAAATGGCGATGTTCAACCTAGTCAAGGAATGAGAGGTTTTGGTGGTCAAGGTCGCGCTTTTCAAAACGTTAAATAACCGAAGGCTCTGGATAATACCAGAGCTTTTTTTCTATAAAAATGGGTTCCTCATGGGCTAAGGTATATTATAATTTTCATGTAAACTTATACGAGGTGGTGGAGTATGAACAAGCGTGTATTAGTTGTAGATGATGAACAGCAAATTCGAGAAACAATATCTAATTTCTTAGTTAAAGAAGGATATTCTGTGTTTGAAGCAGAAAATGGGGATGCTGCATTACGCTGTTTGAAAGATCAGAAGCTAGATATAATTCTTCTAGATATCATGATGCCAGAAACAGATGGTTATCAGGTGTTACGTGAAATTCGGGCATATTCTAAGCATTTGCCTGTTATCATGCTTACAGCCAAAACGGATGAGTTAGACAAACTATTAGGATTGGAACTTGGAGCGGATGATTATATAACAAAGCCTTTTAGCATTCGAGAAGTGGTTGCCCGTATGAAAGCTGTGTGGAGAAGGACATCTGCACAAGAGGCAGATGAAAAGGGAGAAATTATTACACGAGGTCCCATAGAAATAGATATGGATACTTATACTGTTACTGTGAACGATGAAAAAGTTAATTTAACACCAACTGAATTTAAAATACTCCATACGTTAGCAGCAAAACCTGGAAGAGTATATTCTCGCTTACAATTAATGAACATCGCTATAGGGGAAGAGTACGTGAACTATGAGCGCTCAATTGATACTCATGTGAGCAATTTAAGAAAGAAATTAAAAGTAAATTCCAATATCCCTGACTATATCCATACTGTGTATGGAATCGGATATCGTTTTGGAGATTAAGATGAAACTCAAATGGAAAATCGTCATTGGATTTACAGTTGTTGTTATTATTATAGGAGTTTTTCAAGGGATTTATTTTCAATATAAAATAGAGCAAAAATTTGAGGAATATATTCTTGAAACGGAAAGTGAAAAAATAACGCCCTTAAAAAATGATCTGCTAGAATCCTTTGATTATTATGGGGAATGGAGAAATCCAGAGGAAATATTATACTATTATCAAACCTCAACCATGGGAATGGGGCAAAATAGGATGCGCCAAGGAATGGGGATGAATTCGGCTCATTATAGTCTTGCTAATAAAGATGGGGTTGTTATTGCTTCGACGATGGAGCATATGGTTGGTGAACTTGAGTCTGACTTAACGGGCATGAAGGAAAGTCTTATTCTAAATGGAATAAAGATTGGTTCTCTTATCATTTCAGAACCTCTAAATAACCGGCTGATGGAAATTCAGAATCAATATATACTGACAGTAAAAGAGTCCATTTTTTATGGGACATTACTTATGGTTGTTACAGCGGCACTATTAGCGTTTGTATTGGCAGCTAAGATGACTCGGCCTCTTCATTATCTAATGAGTAGTATAGAGAAGATATCAAAGGGAGAACACGATTATCGAGTCAAATTAAAAACAAATGATGAGTTTGAACAGCTTGGATATTCTTTCAATAATTTGCTAGATCAACTTGAAAAAAATGAAAAAATAAGAAAGATGCTAGTTGATGATGTTGCCCATGAATTGCGTACACCTCTTACTATCCTAAGAGGAAAACTTGAGTCTATTCAAGAGGGAGCATTAGAGCCTTCTGAAGAAACAATTCTAAGATTACATGATGAAGTGTATCGCCTGTCTCGATTAGTAAACGAACTCCAACAACTAAGCTTAACTGATGCAGGAATACTCCCTTTAAATAAAATCAAGACAAATATAGGTGAACTTATTGAAAGGGTTATGGAGCAACTTCAGTGGCTGGCTGATGAAAAAGGAATAACTCTCTATTTCGACAAGCCTTCGACACCCTGTATTCTTTCAGTTGATCAGGATAAAATGACTCAAGTTTTTATCAATTTAATAGGGAATGCCCTTCAGCATACTAATGAAAATGGAAAAGTGAATATATTTATTGGCAGTGCACAAAATTGTTATGAGATTGAAATAAGTGATGACGGTCCAGGTATAGAGGAAGAACATCTTCAATATATATTTGAACGTTTTTATCGAACTGAAAAATCTAGAACGAGAAGTGGAGGGCAAGGACTCGGATTATCAATTGCTAAAGGCTATGTGGAAGCCCATGGTGGAAAAATTAGAGTAACTAGCAAGAAAAGCATTGGAACTACTTTTACTATTTTTCTTCCTAAAGAAAAATAATCATTTGCGACTCAGTGACTGAAAGTTCTCTCTTTTTTGGATTAACACTTGTATAGCCAAATTTCATATAAATAGTGTAAAAGCAAACCGGGAGAATACGTCATTGAAAAAACAAAACAGTAGGTATAGATGGGTTGTTTTTGGATCTGTATTGTTTACTTATCTATTGATGTCGAGCCAAAGAACCGCACCCGGCTTAATTACAGATCAGTTAATGGTGGACTTTGGCGTAACCGCATCAATTATTGGGTTAGTGACAAGCGTCCAGTTTTTCGTATATACGGCTCTGCAAATTCCTATGGGAGTTTTAGCTGATCGATATGGGCCAAATTTTTTCTTGATTATAGGGGCCATACTGACAGGCTTAGGAATTATTATTTATAGTAACAGTACACATATAATTGTCTTGTTTTTAGCCAGAATACTAACAGGAATAGGGGACGCAACCATTTGGGTCAATATGGTATCCATCATGAGCCAGTGGTTAAATCGAAAAGAATTCATTCGATTAATAGGTGTGGCAGGAATGGCAGGTAGCTTAGGCTTCCTTTTGGCAACACTTCCTGTTTCAACAATGATTGTTTGGTTTGGTTGGAGAAATGTATTTTTATTTGGAGGAGTCCTATTAAGTTTATTTGGTATCCTCCTTTATTTTGTTCTCATAAAGAAACCAAAACAATTGTTTCCAGAGGTATTTGTAGTAGAAAAGGAATTACAACGTGAAAAAACCTTTGATTTACTACGTAAAGTACTCTCTAATCGACAACCATGGGCATTGTTTTTTTGCCATTTTGGAATTGTTGGCGGGTACATCGGATTTATTGGTTCATGGGCGGTTCCTTATGGGATAGATGTATATAGAATGACACGTACTAACGCTAGCCAACTCATAATGATTAGTCTTTTAGGAGCACTTATTGGTGCACCTCTCATAAGTTGGGTTTCTAGTAAATTAGAAAATATCAAAAAACCTTATTTAATTTTCTACTTAATAACGATATTGTGCTGGCTTGCCATTTTATTATTTAATGGAAAGCCTCCTCTTTATTTGTTATTTACGCTTTTCTTTGTCATGGGTTTTTCATTTGGAGCTAATTCGTTAACGTTTGCTTTCGTTCGTCAATACTTTCCGATTAAAGAATCAGGAATTGTTACGGGAATTGCCAATACTGGTGGATTTCTAAGTGCTGTGTTACTCCCAAGTGTTTTTGGCTATATTTTAGATTATTTTCACTCAGTCTCAGGTAGTATGATCGATGGATATTACAATGGTTTTGTTACACCATTTCTTTTTTCAATTATTGGTTTATTTGGACTAATCTCTATGAAGGAACAGCCTCATGGAGGCGGTGTATAACAAATAGTTCCAAATTTAAATAAGCATGATTTCCAAATAACATTATCATTATCCTACATGAACGGGCAGTTTATCCCCCACCTTAATTCTTAAGTAAAAACGGAGAAGATTAGGTAGGGGATAAACTGCCTGTAAATGTCTGATTGGTTCAAGGTCCTTTAGGATGTACCCTTGGGGACGGCCATTGATTGAAGTTTCACTTTATGGATAAACCTGATTTTTAACACTTATCACGTATTTGGGTGATAGTTTTTAAAAATGGTAGTCCAAAAATAATCCTGAATATCTAAGTAATGATTGAGAATAATAATCTTAGCATTATATTGTTAAATAATTATTAACAAAGTTATGAGATTTTGAAGCTTAAACAACAAATTTATCCCACATGAACGGGCAGCAATTCCCCACTTCAATTCTTAAGTAAATGAAGAAGAGCAGGCGGGGGATAAACTTCCATAAAAATAAAACATTAAATTGTCATTCTTGTTGGTGAAGCTTGCTTCATGGTTGGCTGTCCGTAAATGTCCGATTAGTGCAAGTACCTTTAGGTCAACCCTTGGGTGCTAACAAACAGTGGGGGACGACCACTGATGAAAGTTTCCCTTTATCTGTTTAAGATAATTACGAATGTTGTTTCTGAAACTTTTAATTGGTTTTCTCTTCTCATCAATACTTTTTTAGGAGTATCAATACATGAAAAAGTTAACCGACTGGGTAAATGAAGTTAAAAATAATCAAGATAAAATGAAAGAAAAGAATGTGGCAACAAAAGAAATGAAGACAGATATAAAAACAGGACCTTCTATTTCACCATCATTATCGGATAACTTAGATACGATTAGAAAAGATTTAGGTAATAGTACAGATGTCATATTTAGAGAATTTAACCTTGGTGAAAAAGATCATCGAAAAATAGGGGTTATTTATACAGATGGTCTTGCTGATTCTACTACTGTACAAGAATTTGTATTAAAAACGTTAATGATTGACATAAGGGACGTCCACTTAGAAAATACAAACTTTGAAACAGCTACTTTGGATTTATTAGAAAAGTATTCGCTTACAGGCGGAGAATTGAAAAAGGTTTATGATTTAAAAAAGGTTAAAAGTCATATTTTATCTGGTGATACCGTTTTATTGTTTGATGGAGAGACGATTGGACTTACAGTTGGCACAAAAGGGTGGATGCAGCGAGGAGTGGAAGAGCCCTCCTCACAAACTGTTGTGAGGGGTCCAAAAGAAGGGTTTACAGAATCACTCCGAACAAATACAGCCCTTATTCGAAGGAAGATTAAGAGTGATAACCTTTGGATTGAACAGATGCAGATTGGTAAAGAAACACAAACAGATATAGCCATTTTATATATGAACGGTATTGTAAATGAAAAGATTTTAAAGGAATTAAAAGAGCGTCTAAATCGTATTGATACGGATGGTGTCTTGGAAAGTGCAATGCTAGAAGAGTTCATTCAAGATGAAACATTTACACCCTTTCCTACCATTTTTAATACTGAACGACCTGATATTGCAGCTTCAGGGTTGTTAGAAGGAAGAATAGTCATTATTGTAGATGGAACGCCTTTTGTTTTGCTTGCACCTGCAGTATTTATACAGTTTATGCAGTCGAGTGAGGATTATTATCAGCGTGCTGACATAGCTAGTGCTACCCGCCTATTACGTTATGTGACTTTTATGTTAGCCTTACTTGTTCCCTCTGCTTATATAGCAGTTACAACCTTTCATCAAGAAATGTTACCTACTACTTTACTTGTAAGCCTGGCTGCACAAAGAGAAGGTGTTCCTTTCCCGGCTTTTTTTGAAGCCATTATGATGGAAATAACGTTTGAGGTATTGCGTGAAGCTGGCATTAGAATGCCAAGAGCTGTAGGTTCTGCTATATCGATTGTTGGAGCCCTAGTGTTGGGACAAGCTGCGGTGGAAGCGGGAATTGTTTCAAATGTTATGGTGATTGTGGTTGCATTAACTGCCATAAGTAGTTTTATTATACCATCATACAATTTAGCAATATCTGTACGTTTATTGCGTTTTTTGTTTATGATATTAGCTGCATCTTTTGGATTGTTTGGAATTATTTTGGGCATAATCATTTTGGTTAGTCATTTAACCAGTTTACGCTCATTTGGCGTTCCCTATTTGTCGCCTATGGCTCCGTCGAGTAAAGGTGGAAAAAAGGATTCACTTATTCGCTTGCCTAAGTGGGCATTATCTTCAAGACCTAGTCTAATTTCTCAGAATAATATTGTCCGTGAAAAGACTCCTGCTCCTGAACCTAAAGATTCATCAAGGGAGTCAGATAACTCGCAGAGTGGGGAGCCATCATCATGAAAAATGGATTTATGATGTTATTCATTTTACTGTTACTATTCATCTTATCTGGGTGTTGGGACAAGCGGGAATTAAATGAACTAGCCATCCTAACCGGTTTAGCAATTGATAAAGAAGATGAAGAATATAAAATAACTGCACAAGTGTTGAACCCAGGGGAGATTGCCGGAAAAACACAGTCAACCCGTGTGTCTGTATCAACATATGAAACAACAGGAAGAAGTGTGTTTGAAGCCTTACGATCCCTTACTTTAACAAGTCCTAGGAAATTGTACTTATCCCATCTTAGGATAGTTGTCTTAGGTGAAGAACTAGCAGCACAAGGAATCGAAAAAACACTTGATTTTTTGTCTAGAGATCATGAAGTACGAACAGACTATTTTATTGTTGTTTCAAAAGAAAAGGATGCTTCTAGTATTTTGGAAGTCCTAACGCCGATTGACAAAATACCGACAAGTAAAATCTTTAATTCTATAGAAGCATCCGAAAAATCCTGGGCTCCAACAAAAGGAGTTGACTTAGAAGATTTAATTGCAAGGCTTTCCTCTGAGGGAGTTAACCCTGTTTTAACAGGGGTAAAAGTAGAAGGTGATATTGATATTGGAGGAGGACTACCAAATGTTGAAAGGATTCCTTCTCCTTCAGTCATAAGTTTAGATTACTTAGGGGTATTTAAGAAAGATAAGCTTGTAGGGTGGTTAAACAAGAATGAAAGTAAGGCATTTAATTATATCACTGACAACGTTACTAATACGGTTAGTGTTGAAAAATGTGAAGGAGGCAATGTCACTCTAGAAATTTATGAAACCAAAACGGACGTAAAAGTAGCAGAGGCTAATGGCATGCCTAAGATAACCGTAAAGGTGGAGTCTGATGTATCGATTGGAGAGGTGAGATGTAACAAAAACATACTAGGTGAAGACAAACTCAAAGAATTGGCAGAGAAATTGGACAAACAATTAAGAGAAATATTAAATGAGGGACTTACCAAAGCTAAAGAGTTACAAACAGATATCTTTGGTTTTGGCGAACAGATTCATAAACAAAACCCTAAACTTTGGAATAGGGTGAAGGAAAACTGGAATGAAGAAGGATTTGTTCAGTTAGATGTACAAATTGAATCTCAATACAATATTCGAAGAACCGGGACAATTAAGGAGTCATTTCAATGGAAAGCTGGTGGTGATTAACATTGAAAACAATAGGTGTTTTATTTCTAGCAATACTTATTTCGATTTATGAAATACCTAAAATGAAAAAACAAAATATGAAAAAAGATTTTATCCTTTTTTCTTCTATTCTTTTTCTTGCAACTACATTATCTCTTTTGCAAGTAAATGGTGTGTCCATCCCGAATCCTATTAGTGGTTTAAGAGCTATTCTTTCACCAATAGGAATTGGTATCGAGAATTTCTTTATCCCGCATTAACGGGCAGTCATACTCCTAACTAAAACTTAAGTAAAAAAGAAAAGAGTAGGTAGGGGATTAACTACCTGTACATGTCCGATTGGTTCACGGGTCTTTAGGTTATTCCCATGGATACTAACAATCAGTGGAGTATGGCCACTGATTGAGGTTTCACTTTATGGAAAAGGAGCTATAAAATGTTAGGCTCATCCAAGGAAAAGATTAGCGAAAAACAACTTACCAATATGATTACTTTGTTTACAATTGGTAGTGCCATTTTGTTTACCCCTTCTTTGTTAGCCAATGCAGCAAAACAAGATGCTTGGATTTCTGCAATTGTTGCCACAGTTATAGCACTATTTTTAGTGCTGTTTTATTCAAAGCTTCATGAGTTGTACCCTAAGAAAAGTTACTTTGAATGTACCACCTATGTTTTAGGCAAGTGGGTTGGTGGGGTAATAATTTTCATCACTTATATGTACTTGTTTTTACTATGCTCGATCCTTCTTTGGGATATAGGAGATTTTTTAAAAACACAAATTTTAGTTCAAACACCAATACAAGTAATCCACATTCTATTTATGCTAACCGTTATTTATACGATAAGACTTGGTATAGAAAACGTTGGGCGTACTTCTGAGATCTTTTTACCGTGGGTATTAGGCTTATTTTTTCTTTTATGCATATTTTTAATCGGGTCATTAGAGAAAGAGAACTTACTTCCCTATATTGAAAAAGGTATAAAGCCAGTGATACATGGTAGCTACTATCTGTTAGCGTTTCCGTACTTGGAATTATTCGTATTTCTAATGATTACACCCTATGTTAATAAAGAAGCAAAAGTAAAAAAATCCTTTTTACAAGGTACACTTATAGGAGGATTATTATTGACTACCGTAACATTCCTTTGTATTCTCGTGTTGGGTTCAGATGTTACGATTAGAAATATGTTTCCTGTTTATTTATTGGGTAAAAAGGTGAGTATAGGAGAGTTTTTAGAAAGGTTAGAAGTGATCATTGCCATCATATGGTTTTTAAGTATTTACTTTAAATTAGCAATACTATTCTATATTTTAGTAGCTAGCTTAAGTGATTTTGTAAGAGCAAAAGATTATAGACCCATTACCTTACCATTAGGAATGTTGATAGTTGTAATGGTACCCATTATGTTTACGAGCACAATGCAATTTGCTAGTTTTGATAAAGAAGTGTTCTTTCCCTTAACATATATTGTGGGATTTCTGCTACCTCTAATGGTTTATATTGCCGGGAAAATAAAGCTTAAAAAAGAAAATCGGGTATGATGACAGACCCCCACGTGATGAAAGCATGAATGCTTTCATCACGTGGGGGTCAACTTTTGACCTTTCAATGTTTTAAAGTACAAATAAAAGCATTTTTTTTTGTACAACGGAACAAACACATAGCGTTTAATTTATGAGATATTCACTATATAAACGAGGTTATAGTTATTAAAGGAAGGAATTGTTAATTCTGATCATGTAAAGTGTATTGGCTATTTACTTTGTACCTACTCTAAGTGCTATGATCTTCGTAATTTATGCGTGATGGGGAGGACTAGCAGAATATCAAATAAGTACTATTTGTGAATTAATGGACTTATTAAATTGGTATACTTCATCAATATGCAGTAGCCAAAACACACCTTGTTAAGGAGGAGGATTAAAATTATGGAGGTTTCGAGACGTAAATTTTTAACAGGTGCCACTGGAACACTTGGACTAAGCCTTTTTGGAGGTTTTACGTTAAAAAAGAAGTGGTTTAAAGAAGTAAATGCAGCAAGTAATGCAACGTCTCCTGAAGAGAAAATTCTATATTTAGCTCACCATCCGCACTGTGGGAATCGTCATCATATGAAAGTTACTGCGCGTAACGGTAAGTTGGTGAAAATACAACCGCATACATTAAAAAACGGTGAAAAACCAAAACTTTGCACAGGGATATGTCTAAGGGGAGGTTCTGAGATCGAGCGTGTGTATAGCCCCGATCGACTTAAGACCCCTATGAGACGAGTAGGAGAAAGAGGAGAAGGAAAATTTGAACCGATTTCTTGGGATGAGGCAATCGATACCATCGCCTCTAAGTTCCAAGAAATTAAAGATGAGTATGGGGGCCAATCTATTCTGTTCCAATCCTCTGTCAGTCCGCAATACAAGTTTCCGTTTTTGACAGGATACTTTAACATGCAGTCAGGGAATCCGGGAGGAATAGATATTGGTATTGCCAATGGACTATGGCAGGTAGTAGGTCAAAGCTTTTATGGTAGTGGTCAGAATGATGTTACAGATCTTGAAAACTCAAAAGTAATTATACTGTGGGGGAAAAATACACTTGAAACAACACTAAGTGTCACTGCTCCTTATATTATGGATGCCAAGAAAAACGGAACTAAGGTTATCCTGATCGATCCGAATCATACTCCTACAGCTACCAAAGTGGATCAATGGATTCCTATTCAACCTGGAACGGATAGTGCTTTGGTGTGGGCTTTAATTCATGTCATTTTGAAAAATAATTGGTTTAATGATGAATACGTTAGAAAATATACCACTCTTCCTTACTTGGTAAGATCTGATAACCGAGAACTCTTAAGAGAAAGTGATATTATTGCCGGAGGGGATGAGCAAAAATTTGTTGTTTGGAATCAAGTAACAAATTCAGCTCAAGTAGATGGAGACCAAGTAATAGCCTCATTAGAAGGGAACTTCGAGGTTAATGGAATTAAAGTGAACACCGTATTCTCTTTATTAAAAGATATGGCCAATCAATATACCCCGGAAAAAGTTTCTGAAACTGTTGATATTAAGCCCGAAGTAATCAATGAGTTAGCAAAGGATTATGCTACAAATGGTCCAGCTGCCTTGGTTCTTGGCTTTGGTATGGATCGTTGGTACCACGCCGATACAACAGGTCGTCTCCTAGGGTTTTTAGCTGGATTAACTGGAAACATTGGAACGGTTGGGGGAGGGGTTGGAATCAGTCAACCTACGTGGTCTGGACGTTTGGGCTCATGGCCAATCCCACAGGAATTTGCTACTACAAAAGGTGGAAAGCTTCTTGCAGAATTACGCGAAAGTGACGAGATTAAAGCTATCTTTGTTCAAGGAAATACTCTACAACAACGTTATCCTGATATTGAGAAGACAATCGAATGGGTTAAAAAATTAGATTTTGTCGTAACTGTAGACATCTTTAACAACTTTAGTGCCCAATGTGCGGATATTATCCTTCCGGCCAGCTCTAATTTTGAAAATGAATCTGAGACCGGGCATCTTAGAATTGAACAAGGGTATGTCATGCTAGATGATAAGGTAATTGATCCCTTATTCGAGAGCAAAACTGATTTTCAAATTGAACAAGAATTTGCCAAAAAGTTAGGTTATAGCCATCTTCTGCCTAAGGATATGAAGGAATATGCTAAAACACTTCTGGCCACTTCTAATGATCCGGCCTTGAAGGGGATTACTTACGATGAACTGCGCAAAAACGAGAATATTTTACGCTTGAATGTACCAAATGAACCATACAGGCTCTTTACTGATAAGAAATTCCCAACAAAGAGTGGAAAATTAGAATTTTATCAGGAAGAATACTTGCCGGAAAAATTGGAACTTCCGGATTATGAGGAACCATTTGAGGCTTCTCCTAACAATGCGCTTTTTGATAAGTATCCTTTAATTTATGGAACTTATCATTCTCGCTTTACAGCTCATTCGGAATTTACCAATGCACGTTGGTTGCAACAAATACGGCCTGAGCCACTTGTGCTCATGAACCCAAAGGACGCTGATAAAAGAGGATTTAAGAATGGCGATTACGTACGCGTCTTTAACGATAGAGGGAGTTTTACAGCAAGATATCAGAGTGCCAATGATATGAGACCAGGAATGATTTGTATGAATCATGGATGGTGGCCAAAAGCCTATAAAGAAGGTTCTTTCCAAAGTGTCACTCACTCTTTTGTGAACTCAAGACAATGGAAGACAACATTTGGTCCCGTCTATGGTCTCTACGATGTATTAGTGGATGTACAAAAGGCATAGGGAGGGATGAATAAATGGAAACAAAGAAACCGCGTTATGGAATGGCGATTGATCTTGAAAAGTGCATGGGATGCCATACATGCTCTATTTCTTGTAAAATGCAGAATAATGTACCGGATGGAATGCTCTGGAATCGAGTGTTAACTGAGGGTGGCGGGGATGATATAGACCGTGCCGGTGGTGTATATCCGCATCTGGAGATGAATTATCGTCCTGTTGCCTGTATGCACTGTGATAATGCACCTTGTATCAAAGTTTGTCCAGTTGGCGCAACCTATATGGATGATAATGGAAGAGTATTGGTTGATTATGATAAATGTATTGGCTGTCGTTACTGTATGGCTGCATGTCCATATAAAGTCAGGACTTTTAATTGGCAGGAACCTGAACGTATGACCGGGTTTAACTATGGAGATGCTGAAGTTCCAGTAAGACCTAAAGGTGTCGTTGAAAAATGTACCTTCTGCAAAGAAAGAACAGATCAAGGGTTAGAACCAGCTTGTGTAGAATCTTGTCCTTCTGAAGCACGTGTTTTCGGCGATTTAAATGATCCTGATAGTTTAGTTTCTAAGCTAATTAAATCCAGAACATCCGAACGTCTACTAGAACATTTGGGAACAGAACCCAAAGTTCATTATCTACGTTAAGAAAGGAGGGGTTACAATGAATAATCTGAATTATAAAGTGTGGCTCGGTAGTGTATCTTTACTTTCAATTGCTGCTTTTGGTACCTGGTTTTATCAAATTAACCAAGGGTTGATTGTGACTGGTATGGATAATATAACTTCTTGGGGATTGTATATTATTTCATTTATGTTCCTTGTAGGACTTTCTGCTGGTGGTCTGATTGTATCTTCATCAGCAACGGTATTTAATATCCCGTCCTTTAAGAAAGTGTCTAAACCAGCAATATTATTATCTACAGTTTGCATTATTTTAGCAGCTTTGCTCATTTTAGTTGATCTGGGTAGTCCCCAACGCTTCCTAAATCTATTGATTTATGGAAGAATAGGTTCTCCCTTAATTTGGGATGTTATTGTCATAACAATTTATCTATCCATTTCACTGATATATTTGTTCTTAATAACTAGACCCAAACCGAATGAAAAGTTACTAAAGATTATGTCGTTTGTTGCGCTTCCAGTTGCGGTATTGGTCCATTCCGTTACGGCTTGGATTTTTGGATTGCAGATAGCTCAGCCAACATGGAATAGTGCTTTAATGGCTCCTCTTTTTGTTGCTTCAGCATTAGACTCAGGCCTAGCTTTATTGCTTGTTGTTTTAATTGCCATGAATAAATTTACGAAATTCAAGACAGACAAAGGATTAATCGCAACTTTAGGAGGTCTTTTGGCAGTATTTATTTCAGTAGATATTTTTATGGTGTTGTCTGAAACATTAACGATGTCTTTCCCAAGACAAGCGGAAGAGATGGAGTATGTTCATTTGTTATTAACGGGTAGGCTTGCACCGTTCTTTTGGGGGCAATTATTGCTAGGCGGTTTAATCCCATTCTTGATTCTGGCCTTTAAACGAAACCGTCAGAGAAGCGGCCTTATCGTTTTAGCATCCATATTTGTGGTTATCGGTGTGTTTTTCAAAAGGGTTTGGCTATTACTTTCTTCCCTGTCCCTCCCTTTAATTCATGGAGCGCCTGGTGTGACCTTAGGAAGATGGGAAGATCCTTCTTTATCGGGAGTTGGACCAGATATTTGGGCAATGATAGGCAATTATTCTCCGACATGGGCAGAGATTACAATTTTTGTTGGAATGCTTGGATTTGGGGGATTGCTCTTTACACTAGGATATAATTATTTGATTGCGGGACATCGTCATCAAAAAACTAAAGATTCAAAACAACCGATTGACGAAGGACTCAATGTTTCTTAGAGGAGGGATAAGCATGGATCAAAATCTGAATGAAATGGATCAAGAACGTAGTAGAATTTATGAACTTTTTGGCCGCTTATGGTTAGAGCTCCCACAAAAGGAATTAGTAGTTCAAAGTCAAGAAGGATTTTGGAAAGGATTTCCCGTACCTGTTGATAATGATCAAATGACAAGGGGAATAGATGAACTATTAAAGTGGTCGGAAGCTAGCAAAAATTATTCCGTGGAAGAAACAGTTACAGAGTTGCGAAGTGATTACGCAAAGCTTTTTATCGGACCAGCTACCGTCGAAGCTCCTCCTTGGGAATCAGTATATAGATCAAAAAGAAAAAATGTTTTTGGATTACAGACCTATGCAGTCAGGGATTTCTTCCATAGATTTGGTCTTGAGCTCACTCGAAAGAACCAAGAACCCGATGACCATATCGGATTAGAGTTACTTTTTATGTCATATCTGATTGACTGTATTTCAAATCAAAAGTTTGAAGAACAAGAATTAATAAAAGCGCAATCCCAATTTTTGGAGGAACATATCTTAACCTGGATTTCTGATTTTTCCAATGATGTTCAAAAAAATGCAAATACTCCTTTTTATAAAGGATTAGCACTATTGTGTGAAGGATTTGTTACCATGGATAAGCAGAACCTTCAAGTGTTAATTTAAGAAAATATCGGTACGACATTTACTATTTCTATTCCTAAAGAAAAGCAATGTGTAACCTAGGGCTGATTAAAATGTAAAGCTCAGCTCACAACAGTAGAAAGTTGAATTTAAAAGACTCGTAATTGGAGACCCTCTCCAATTTTCGAGTCTTTTTTTTGCTATCAGAATTTATCCCACATGAACGGGTAGTAATCCCTCACCTCAAATTTTAATTAATATTTGAGGTGAGTAGATGGGGATGAACAGCCCGTAAATATCCGATTGGTTGTCATACCTTTGGTGCTAACAATTAGTGGGGCACGGCCACTGATTAAAGTTTCACTTTATCTCAGAGGGAACGTAGGCTAAAACCGCACATCGTGTTAGGGCCGCGATTACTCGATTCACGAAATGATTGGCAACGTCTACGTGACCCATACCTTTGCCTCAACTCCCTACATAATTCAAGTACCAACATGCCCATATTAAGTGATGTTTTTCCGAGACAATAGTGTTAGTAGATTAACTGAGTGCTACTGATGTTGCTTGAGTGACAATAGCTTGGTTTGAGTTTGTCACTCTTACTCCATAGTGACAAACTTAGTCTAAAATTATTTCACAATCATATTAAAGTTATGGATCATAAAGGGTCAATCATTTCTTGCTCAAAACCAAACAATATATTTTAAGTTTTTTGAAAATATTGATATAATGGAAGAAGTTAACCCTATAAACAATATTAATATATTATAATGTTGGGAAAGAGTATTAAAAATTAGAAGTTGTCTGTCTTACATGGAGACGTAAGCAGAGGGCTATAACCTCAAAAAATCTTAGAGTATAAGGATATGGTAAAATGAGTAACGGACAAAATTATTCTGAAGTTATTTTAATTGGTGCGGGGATCATGAGTGCAACCTTAGGTACCATTCTAAAGGAGCTAGACCCTGATTGGAAAATCACTGTGTTTGAGAAGCTTGCGGATGCGGGTGTGGAAAGCTCCAATGAATGGAATAATGCAGGAACAGGGCATTCTGCACTGTGTGAATTAAACTATACTGTTGAAAAGTCAGATGGATCTATGGATATTAGCAAAGCCATAAAGGTTAATGAACAGTTTCAATTATCCAGACAATTCTGGTCTTATCTCGTAAATCGAAATCTAATAAGAAACCCGCAGGACTTTATCATGCCATTACCTCATCTTAGTTACGTACACGGAGAAAATAGTATTAATTTTTTGAAGAAACGATTTAAAGCCCTTTCAAACAACCCTTTGTTTGAGGGGATGGAATTTTCCGAAGATCCAGAGAAGTTGAAAGAATGGATTCCGCTAATGATGAATGAACGCACAATGGATGAACCAATAGCTGCGACAAAAATTGATTCAGGTACAGATGTTAATTTTGGTGCATTAACCCGCAGACTTTTTAAACATTTAAAGAGGAATCATGGTGTGGCCATTAATTACAATCACAGTGTTAATGATATAAAGCGGAATAGAGATGGGCTATGGGAACTAAAAATAAAAAATCTTGAAAGTGGTACAATTGAATCTCATAAGGCGAAATTCGTGTTTGTTGGTGCCGGAGGAGGAAGCCTTCATCTACTTCAAAAATCAGGAATACCTGAAGGGAAAAATATTGGAGGGTTCCCAGTCAGTGGTCTATTTATGGTTTGTAAGAACCCAGAGGTTGTCCAACAACATCATGGTAAAGTATATGGAAAAGCAGCAGTTGGTGCTCCACCAATGTCAGTACCGCATTTAGATACAAGGTATATTAACAATCAAAAATCTTTATTATTTGGGCCGTTTGCTGGTTTTTCGCCTAAGTTCTTGAAAAACGGATCAAATACGGATTTGATTACTTCAGTTAAGCCAGACAATCTCCTTACGATGTTGGCCGCAGGAGCAAAAAATATACCATTAACAAAATATCTAATTCAGCAACTTTTATTAACAAAGGAACAACGTATGGAAGAATTACGTCAGTTTATTCCAAATGCTAAAAGTGAGGATTGGGACTTGGTTGTTGCAGGCCAACGCGTTCAGGTAATTAAAGATACAGAAGAAGGCGGAAAAGGAACCTTACAATTCGGTACAGAGGTCGTTAGTTCAGCTGACGGATCGATCGCAGCCTTACTCGGTGCTTCACCTGGGGCTTCTACATCTGTTCATGTCATGCTTGAAGTGATTAAACAATGTTTCCCTCAGCATATGGAAGAATGGGAACCTAAGATCAAAGAAATGATCCCTTCTTATGGTATTTCTTTATCAGAAAACCCAGAAATGTTTCGAAAAATTCATGCGTTAACAGCCCAGTCTTTAGGTCTAACTAAAAACTCATCGGAGCAAGTGGAAGAATTGGATGAAGAAATCAGACAAATGGCAGGGGCTTATTAAAAAATTCTATATCTATATATCTCTAAGTGAACCATAGAGCAGGATAAGTGAGAGAACCTTTGATCTTTCTTTGATCAGAGGTTCTTTTTCATTTATTGATGGTATAGATCTTGTGGATATTGTAAACTGAATAATCTTAATATTTATATAGTTTAAACATTTTAAAAATATAGTTTTTTCTATTGGAATCCAGCCATTTATTCTTTATACTATTCGACAAGGACATTTGTTTTTGTAAGGGGGACAATGGGGATGTTGTCCTCGAAAGTTGCAATTATTCTATTAATCTAAAGTCTGGAGGAGACATCAATGAAAAGGGTATGGGGAAAGTGGAACCAATTGAGTTTAGTAAAACAAATCATTGTAGGTTTGACAATTGGTATTTTGTTAGCCTTGCTATTACCAGAAATCGCAAGTCCTGTCGTAATGCTAGGTTCTTTATTTGTTGGTGCACTAAAAGCAATAGCACCAGTGTTAGTCTTTTTCCTAGTTATGTCAGCCATTGCTCAACATGTGAGTGGTCAAAAAACGAATATGAAAACAGTCGTTATTCTGTATTTAGTAGGTACTTTTTCCGCGGGACTTATCGCTGTATTAGCTAGTTTTATGTTTCCAGTTAACTTGGAGCTTGCGCCAGTTGCAGAAGGTTTAGAACCACCAGGTGGAGTAATGGAGGTTCTCACTACTTTATTACTTAATATCGTTGATAATCCAGTGAGTGCGATCTATAATGCGAATTATATTGGAATTTTAGCATGGGCAATTCTTTTAGGTATCGCTTTAAGAAGTGCGCAGGGTACAACGAAAACCCTCATTTCCAATATTTCAGAAGCAGTATCTAAAATTGTGAGATGGGTGATTAAACTTGCTCCGTTTGGAATCATGGGTCTTGTCTTTGATAGTATTACCACAAATGGCCTAGATTCTCTCTTAGGATACGGAAAGCTTCTTGCCGTTTTAATTGGATGTATGTTATTTGTAGCGCTGGTTATGAATCCATTGATTGTATTTGTAACCATTCGCCAGAATCCATATCCACTTGTATTCAAATGTATAAGGGAAAGCGGAATCACAGCCTTCTTTACAAGAAGTTCCGCAGCTAACATCCCTGTAAATATGAGACTATGTGAAAACTTAGGATTAAATAAGGATTCCTATTCTGTATCAATACCACTTGGAGCTACGATAAATATGGCTGGAGCAGCCGTGACGATCTCAGTCCTGACACTTGCTGCAGTAAATACTCTTGGTATTCAAGTTGATTTCCTAACAGCCTTTTTATTAAGTGTTCTAGCAGCAGTGAGTGCTTGTGGAGCATCTGGTGTAGCAGGTGGGTCTTTACTATTAATTCCATTGGCGAGTAGCTTATTTGGAATTCCGAATGAAATAGCTATGCAAGTGGTGGGAGTAGGATTTATCATTGGTGTTTTACAAGACTCTTTTGAGACAGCATTGAACTCCTCAACAGATGTTATCTTTACTGCAACTGCCGAGTATAGAGAATCGAAAAAGCAAGGGAAGATCATGGGAGCGAGAAAAGAAGCAGTATAATTTCTGAAGATGCCAAAAGGTACCGTTTTTCACAGCGGTACCTTTACATTTGCATACTTACTTAACCTTAACTCTCATTCTGTGAATGAATCGGTGATCTTTAAATCTTAAGTTTTTGTATGTTCCTCCTAATTTTGGAAATTATAAAAGTAACTCAAGGAAGGAGGAATAAATACGATGGAAGTGGATATGAGCATTGAGGAAGTGATGGAGGGTATTCGGCGATTACATGCACGGGAAGAAAACCTAAACAAGAAGAGGATTAAGAAGTCACATCCTCGACTCATGAAAAATGCACTCTACTATTTTTCAGATTGGGATCACGCCAAGGACAATAGTATTTCGTAACGACTACATATAGAAAACGCTGTAATTCCCTTACTCCTCAAGTATCAGAGGAGTTTTTTTCTTGCATAAAAACAGAGTCCATTCCACTGGACTCCATTCATTTACGTTTTATTTTCCTAATGATTCTTTATTAGAAGCAGAAGGCGGTTGTTCTAACCAACCATGATCAATATAATTCTTGCTTCTTCTTCTGCGAATTTTAGTATTTCCGCATTTAGACGTACATAGATAGTGCCAAGATCATGTCTGGGACTTGAACCTAAGCTAGTTCCATAAGGACTAGTACTAGCGACAGTAAGAGCAGCAACATGAAATATCATCAACTTGTCTGAAAACACCTGTTCCTCACAATTAGTAAAAAATAAGGAAGAACACAGTTTGCAAAGCTGTAGTTTATGTAAGTTGTCCATAAATGAGCCATCTCAGATGTAGATATTTTCACATGTTGTTCTCGTAATACAAACACCTCGCAATTTTATAGGAATGTTACTTTCCCATAATTATTGGATGTATGTATTTTTTTATCTATTCAAAAGCCCCTTTAACAACTGTTTTACCTGATTGAACCATCACCTGGCCCATCGCAAAAACCGTATCAACTTCTAATAAACCTTTCGAAAGAATCGTTAGGTCGGCATCCTTTCCTTTTTCAATGGCTCCTTTTTGGCTAAGCTTTAAAATGGTAGCAGGATTTGCAGTTGACACACGAATTGCCGTTTCAAGTGGAATCCCTTCAACCAATACAGCATCTCTTACTGCCTCAAGTAGGGATTTGATTTCCCCAACCCCTAGCCCAACAAACTCTCTTTTTTCATTAAATCTTGGTAAACTGCCTTGTGCATCGGATGTAAAAGTGATTTGATCAATAGGAACCCCGGCATCAAGCATTTCCTTTAATGCTCTGCTACTTGTAAGATCTCCCCGAGAATCATTTGGGAGGGCGCTTGTCGTAAAATCCACATATCCTCCTTGTTGAGCAAACTGGATTCCTGCTTCAAAGAGTTTTCGGTTCCGATTGATATGGGTAGGATAAAATTGTTTCATTGGTACATCAGTAGTTTCCACAACCTCTTCAATCAATCGCAGTTGATCTTTCCCATCTCCAACATGAATGTTTACAATTCCGGGTTTTCCAGAGAGCATGCCACCTATACGAGATTCAGAAGCAATTCTTGCTAGTTCCTCCCTCGTTGGCTGAGTAGAACGATGGTCGGCAATAGCGATTTCTCCTGTACCTAGAATCAGGTCAATCATCATGATATCGTCTTCTATCCTTCCAGTTAACGTGCGAACGGGCACCTGATAAGAACCGGTCATGGCATAACAAGTAATTCCTTCCTCATTTAAAGCTCTTGCCTTTGCAATCAAGTTAGTCATTGTTCTTGTTGTTCCATCGGTGCCTATTACACCTACAACAGTAGTCACCCCGGCCAATGTGGCATCTGTTAGTTTAAGTTCAGGTGTACGTGTATGAAAACTCCCCTCACCGCCCCCGCCAGTAATGTGAACATGGGAATCGATTAGACCAGGAACAATGATTTTGCCTGTAGCGTCTATTTCCGTAATGTCTATGGAAGACGAGGACAGTTCAACATCATTTCCCACAAAACCGATTTTGTCATTGATTAATGCAATGTCTTTTTTGCCTAGATACTCAGGTGCATAAACTTCTCCATTACGAATAATTGTGATCATAGGTATCATCCTCTAGCAAATTAATTATTTTAATTCTGAAAAATGGGTGAAGACACCAGGAGAAATAAAAAGTCTTAACAAATTATAAACCAAAAAAGTTGTATGCGGAACTTTTGAATTAGATCAGAAAACAGCCAGGTTTTGTTGCGCGAAATTATTGACGAACTCAAAAATAGAAGCAGCTTGTCGCTACTCAGTAGAAAAGAATACAAGCAACTTCTCGTGATTAGCGAAGTGTATTGCCAACAAAATGAAATGTACAGAAACACCTCGAACCGGATTGCTGATCGGATTGTCAGCATATCACACCCGCACGTACGTCCTATTGTCGTGGCAAGGCAAAGGGTGGTACAGATTTTAGAGCCGAAGTTTCCATCAGTCCGGTTTACAAATCCGTAGCCCTTTTTGGGATTCTAATAAAAAATGCAAGAGTCAAGATAGTAGTATTTTACTAGGAAGAAATACAAAATATTGATGATGCGTTGATTTTAATTATATAAAAATGTCGAAATTTAGTATATTCTAAGACTAAGAAACCTTCAGGTAAATTAGGGGGGATTGTATGAAACATTATTTACCGAAATTTTCATCTGAAAAAGGTTTGACATTAATTGAAGTATTAGCATCAATTGTAATACTTTCTATTATCATTGTATCAATGGTACCTATGTTCTCTCAATCAGCTAAGTCGAATACTATGTCAAAGAATATAACTGACTCAACTTACCTTGCACAAAAAGAGATGGAAGAAATAATAAATATCAATACTAATTCCATTTCTCCTTCTATAGCTAATTTATCTGACCAAATTTTAGAGAAAGGGTATAGTAATGATATCTCTTGTAGTAATTGTTATGGAATTACCAAAGATGGTCATTATGTATTCTTACAATTAAAGACAGTATCGGATGAATTAGGTAAGGTTATCTTGAAAATATATAAAGATGATAAAAAGAATAAACAGGAAGCTCAAATGGAGATGGTTTTATCGTGGAAGAAATAGGGGTGTTATAAATGAAAATGAGCGAAAAGGGTGTAACTTTAGTTGAGCTTTTGGCTGCCATTTCTATCCTTTCAATAGTTATGCTTCTTGCGAGTTCTGTTCACTTACTTGCACAAAAACAAATGAATTCACAATCAAATGCTATTCAAATTCAATCTGATGAAAGAATGGCTATGAATCTCATTACCAAAGAAATTAGAAAAGCACAGACAATTGAGGTAAAAAACCCCAATGAGCTAACAATTAATGGAGCAGATATTTATAGGCTTGAAGGAACGACCTTGAAAAAAAATAATGTGGATTTTATTTCTAACATTAAGGTTTTTACTGTTTCAAAAATAGGAAATACTCAAGTTAATTTAAAAATTGGTAATTTACCCGAAACTACCATTTATTTGAGAGAATAGGATTGATGTTATGAAAAAGCGAATGGGGTTATTAAAGAATGAACAAGGTATTGCCTTAGTTATAGTTTTATTGGTTCTTGTAGTGGTGTCAGTTTTAGGTTTAGCCCTTATGGGACTTGCTCTAAACAATATGAAAATGAGTTCTAGTGAAAGAACATATCAATCTACTTATTATATTGCCGAATCTGGCATTACCTATACAATGGATAAAGTGAATAAGGGCATTGTTGATATCTATAACAACTCTCCCAATCAAACTACTTTCTTTTCAAATGTTGAAGATATGATAACGAATTTAAACAATGAACCTCCTTATAAAAATTTTGAAAATTATTTTGGTCATACGCCGGAAGCAAAAATATCGATTGTGGATGTCAGTAACAATCTAGATTCTACTATCAGAGATTACAAAATAACATCAATCGGAACAATTGATAATCATTCAAGAACGGTAGAAAAACAAATTCGTATCAGTTGGGTGCAAAAAAATAATGTTACAATTCCCGATACAGCTGTTTTTGTTAGAGAAACAGTTAATTTATCTGGTGGGGCAAAAATTGAAGGTGGAGCTGGAACAAACTCATCTGCTCCAAGTTCAATAAATCTCGATGGGGGTGCAAGTATTTCGGGAAAAATATATGTTGGTCCTGACTCAGGGAATAATGTCATTAATAAACCGAATTGGATGGTATTAAATAATGAAATAGTTAAATTACCAGCTATAAAAACATTTGAAATGCCTCAATTTCCAGTCTTTCCAAGCAATTCAACACCACCAAACGAAAAGGTATTTAAGTCTAATAGTAGCTATGATGTAATTTATAACGGATCTTTGCGTGTCGATAATTGGGTGGCAGATGGGTATACTTTAAATATGACACAGGATTTGAAATTCAATGACATTTATCTCACTTCCAACAACACATTAAATATTAATATTGGCAATAGTAATCGAAGCATTGTGGTTAATTCCTTAAATTTACCAAATGGGAAAATTAATATAATTGGCACAGGAAAACTAACAATTTATGTTAATAACAGCATTACTATGGGGGCTGGTAGTATAATTAATACATCTGATGAAATAGAAAATTTAAATAAAAAGGGAAATGAAGACACAAAGTCTCAACTAATCAAGGACCAAGTAAAAAAACTTGATATCTTTTATAAGGGTCCAAACTTGCTTTTATCAGGAAGTCAAAAAATATATGGTTCTTTATACGCTCAGTATGCAGACTTAAGTTTTTCGGGTGGATCAGGTTTTCAAGGACATATAATAACAGGTGGGGGAAAGATAAATATAAGTGGTGGTGCAAACGCAATTACTCAATTATTTTATGCTCCTAATGCAGATATAAATATATCTGGTGGGGGGACAATAAAAGGTCAAATAATCGGTAAATCTTATACCGCATCAGGCGGAAGTTTGATTACGCTTGATGATTTTAATGTTGCTGATTTACCCCCAATCCTTGACGAAACATCGGGAGGAACAGGTTCGGCAAATGATATTATTTCAGCGCAACCATCCCGTGAAAAATAAAATTATCTCAAGCCTATGGAAATAGGAAAAACTTCCATAGGCTTTTTGTATTGCCAGACATATTTTCCATTACCATAATTTCAACAAAATATAGGTCGATTTTACTGTCTTTTGGGTTTGTCTATTCCAATTTGCGGTATAATCAAATATTATTCGATATTCGGGGTTGAATTCAATCCGTTAAATTTGATGATTATATGCGTATTTATTTAAAAATCGCTGACGTACCATACTTAGGTGCGTGGATTGAAAAATTTAAGATAGGTAATGGATCACCAATCTTACTTATTCGGGCCAAAAAGAAACAAGTATCCCCCATTGATGGAAGATACTTGTTCTTATTAAAAGCTTCCATTGGCGTCCTTCTCATTTTCCCCTTTTTCATAAGCCTCTAACAAAATTTGCATAGGGTGCTTAGTAACTTTGTTTGTCACTTCGTCTAATTGGTTCTTACACATGCCGCATTCTGTAACCGTATAGTCTGCATCAAGCTCTGATACGGCTTCTCCCATGGATTTTCCTAATGCCATTGAATACTCAAATTTTTCTTCTTTAAATCCGAAAGTACCACATTGACCGCAGCAGCTCGCTGCTAGATCGGAAATTTCATAACCAGGAATCATTTCTAAAATGTCCATGGCTGGATTTCCAATACCTTGACTCTTCATATGGCAAGGACTGTAGTAGCCTGCACGAATATTAATTTCGCCAAATTCAGTATTTAATTCTCCATTTTCGTGAAGAATTCGTAAGTACTCATCTGCATCATATACATGCTCTGCTAGTTCTATCGCGTCTTGGCTTTGTAAAAAAGAGATATAATCCTTTTTAAAAGCGTCCGTACAACTGGTACAAGTTAGAACGATATCATAACCTCGGCGTGCATAATCCAAGAAGGTAGCAACATTCTTATTCGCGTTTTTAATGGCCTGTTTCATCTGTCCATTAGAGAACATAGGAACTCCGCAGCAAACTTGCTCTGGGTATGCTACTTCAATTCCGTTGTACTCCATAACTTTAACAAATGAATCGGCAACCTCTGGAGCGTTATAGGTAGCATAGCATCCAACAAAATACGCAACTTTTCTTTCTGTATTTACTTCGCGCTTTTTGTATCTCCGTTTAAAATTGTTGAAACGATAGTCTGGGAATCTACGTTCAGCTGGAATTTTTAAAACGGTCTCCATGACTTTTCTAATTGATTTCGATTTCATGGTTGCATTGGTTACAGGTCCAAATGTAGAAGCTAGTTTTCCTACTAATTCCGCGTTACTTAATACAAGATCTCTTAATTTTGTTCCAGAAGTTTCAGCATGAAGGGCCTTAGCATGAGCAGTAAGAACCGACACCTGTACCCCCTCTGGACAGGAAACATCACAAGTACCACATAAGGTGCATAGCTCAATCCGAGAATCATCGAAAAATGGTTGGTTTTGTGTTAATCGTTTAATCTCTGGTCCCATATGCTTTGGACCACCAAAATCTAAGGTGACCCCCGTCATTGGACAATTAGCTGTACAAGCATTACATTTGAGACACTTTTCTAAAGAGAAATCAATGTCTGGTAGCATATGAAACCCCTCCTACGTTTTCCTCAAGCAGAGTATAGACTGAAAGATAGCTTGAAAAAATGGAATAAATACCACCAGTAATACCATATCTAGTTCGTTCTTGATTCTTGGTGGCACCAGCAATAGAAACATTGGATGGAACATAGATGCATTCTCCTTGGTCATTCATTGGGAGGTGCAAGGCGTTTTCAGCCCAAATGCTTTCCTGTATGTCAAGACCTCCACCTAATAGTCCACCAGTTGCTAATATAAAGGAACGACCTTTCACAGTAGTAGCACGATTGTGATTATGGACAGTAATAGATTCTACTTTTTCATTTTCAAAATTTGCTCCTGAAACAGTGGTATTGGAATAATATCGAATTCCAAGTTTAATAGAGTCCTTCCGCAAAGCCTCGAATAGGCGGTAGGCAGTTGCATTTGGTGGCATGCCAGGTGCTTCTGTAACTTTGGCACGTAGCTCCCTTTCTAGATCAGTAAGAACTTCTTCCCAATGGCGGAGTCCTAAAGATGCAGGAAAGATAAATAAGTCTACGTTCTCACTAACCAACTGACGTTTGATATTTTGGATGAAGCGTTCCCGAATTTCTTTCTGGTCTAGTAATCTTGCAACATCTAGTTGGGTCAACACTCGTTGAGTATCTTTTTTTATGGAAATAGAGATGGTTTCTATTTCCAATTGATGATTGTGATCCTGAAGATTTCCTTTCATAAATTCAGGACGGAAATCCAATAATTCACTTATTCCGACAATCACCACTTTTCCTTTCTTAGGCAGTGCGGAAATGGTTTTAGGATATAAGCGGGTCTGTTTTACATACCCAGAGCCTGTGACCATAGAAATGGGAGTTCCCAAATTACCATAGTAAGGGTAAGCGATGTCATTCGTTAATGATAAAAATTCTTGAGTAGCTTTATCTAAAATGGATTCACCTTCTTGGTCGATTTGGAAGAACTTTTTCCAATCTTCGAGATTGCCATTTGAACCTGGGAGTAAGTCCATGACTCCAGTAGATTGAGCAATTCTTCCTACACCTTCTGAAACGAGAGCCACAGACAAATTTTTCTTTTTTGCATAAATGGCCGATAAAACACCTGTTAACCCTTGACCGATGACGACAACATCATACATGCTGTACTCCCCCCTTTTGGAATTCCAAGAGACACATGATACATAGTATCCATAAACTGAAGCTGTTTTTTTGTTTCCATGCTCTCAATAATATACATGCCTTTTTGACGACTTTGCAGGGCTTCTTGTAACGCGATATTGGCTTCTTCTGGAGTAGCTATACCCTTTTCAACGGCAAGGGAAGCGACACGCTGGTTACAATAGGTGCCTTGACAAGGTCCCATTCCTAGTCGAGTTCTCCTTCTAATATTTCCAATATGGAAGCTGCCACTTTCCTGAATAGCAGAAACCACTTCACTCCAGGTCACTTGCTCGCATTCACAGACAACGAGCTTTCCATGTTCGTCTTCGTTCATTGATTTTTTAATGGCCTCTGAGCGAAAGCCGGCCCAATGGGATAACTTATTCATAGCTGCAGGGGCCATATTTTGAATTTGTTTGAAATCCATAGTTTCTCTGTGCGGAACGACTTCTTCATGAGTGCTACAAAGTTCTGTCCCACCTAATTTTTGACTGATTAAATCGACGGTTTTTTCTGCCATGTAGCGGAATGTAGTTAACTTTCCACCTGTTATAGTGATAAAACCGTCCATGCCATCACGTTCATGATGATCTAGAAGAACCAATCCACGTGATAAGCTGCGACCACTGTCATCAACTTTACTTTCATCTTGATATAGTGGGCGACTACCACTAAAGGCACGAATCATACGCAACTTTTTCAAATTTGGTACAAGGGCAGTTCCTATTTCAAGCATTTGCTCAAATTCATGTTGGTCCAAGGATGTATCATTGGGATCTTCAACATTCTTTCCAGTAGTTCCAAAAATGGTAACATTATGAGCTGGAACAAATATATCAGCATCACCTGGCATACGGAGTCGATTGATGACTCGTTGGTTAATTCGGTGATTTAATATGGAAAGCATTCCTTTATTATTAATGAGTTTTAGTGGAAGCCCCGCTAATGTAGCGAGCTGTGCGCCCCATGGTCCAGCAGCATTAACAACAATAGTTGCAAAGATTTCAAACTCTTCCTTGGTATAGAAGTTGCGGACCTTTACACCTTTAACACCATGTTGGTCTGTGATCATGCCAATCACTTCATGGTAGGTCAAAAGCTGTGCCCCTCGCTTTACTGAATCTGCTGCCACATCAACGGACATTGTAAAAGGGTCCACTGCTCCATCAGGGACACTATAAGCTACTTGAATATCCTTATTAAGGAATGGTTCCCTTTTCAAAACATCATCAAGTTCCATTTCTTCAATTGGAATACCGATCTTTTCACAGGCTTGGATCCACTGTTTCACGTAAGCATCCTCATCTTGTGGAACTTTTACAAACAGCCCACCACATGCTTCAACAGAACCAGGAATGGTTTTTTTCAAAATTAAATTCTCTTTATAACTTTCAATAGCAGCTTCTTCATCACGTACAGCATAACGCGCACCGGAATGGAGTAGCCCATGATTGCGCGAAGAAGTACCATGAATAAGATCTCTTTGTTCTATAAGTGTTGCTTGAATTCCTCTCAAGGTAAGGTCACGGAGAACGCCTAAACCAGTCATGCCACCGCCGATAACCACAACGTCTGTTTCAAACATTTTTCCCATGGTAAAGCCCCTTTCCAAATGAAATGCGGGGAAAATAAAAAGCCATAAAAACCTATAATGGAAAATAATTTCCTTCATGGGTTCTTATGGCTTCTCCTAGTCTCCGGCCAAAAATATTATGTTTTCTATTTAAAACATATCATAAATCCGAACGAACAACTAACAAAAGTGCGTCAAAATTGTGACAATATCTTAATGACTAGATGTATTTTTAAAGCTTTTTAATGTAGAGTGAAACTTTGATATACTTAGAAGAGTCGATGATAAGGAAGGATTTAGAATGATATGGAAATTTTTAACCAAAAAATCATACCAGCCATTCGTACTGTACGTGAACTTGAGAAAATTTTTGACACCAATTATGAATATGCAGTGTTCCTGGATCTACATATTGCCCAGGTTAAAAATGTTATCACTATAGCTAAACAGAATGGCAAAAAAATGCTTCTCCATGTCGACATGATTCATGGGTTAAAGCATGATGAGTATGCAACGGAGTTTTTAATTCAAGAAATTAAACCAGATGGTCTCATTTCCACACGGTCAAACGTGATCAAAAAAGCAAAACAAAAAAATGTACTCTCCATTCAGAGGCTATTTTTACTTGATCAAAGTGCATTAGACAAAAGTATACAATTAATCCAAAAAACAGAACCTGATTATATTGAGGTACTTCCTGGCATTATTCCACCTCTCATTAAAGAGGTTAAGGAAATTACAGGAAAGCCAGTCCTAGCAGGTGGTTTTATTAGAACTTATTCCGATGTCGAAAGGGCTTTAGAAGCAGGTGCATCAGGTATAACAACCTCCAATCAGGAGTTATGGAAGAAGTATGAGTAGTCATATTCGACTATTTTTCTTAGACACCGACAAAAAAGGCTAACAGCTGTCCGAATCATATAGTGAAAAAACTATTGATAAGGAGAAGTGAATATGAAGCTTAGCTCATTTATACTTAGCGGAATTTTAGCATCTATTTTAGTTTTACCAGTGGCCGCATTTGCAGAAGAGGGAGAAAAGGTAATTGATAATGATGTTTTAACTGACGATGTAGTGAACGATGGTGAAAACACTGCAACTGAGGGAACTACAGAAGTAGGAACTAATGTAGAAAGTACAGAAGAATCAACAAGTACTGAAGAAGATTCGGGTACAGAAGTAGATGAGAGTACTACTACAGATGAAAATACTGAAGTGGTTGAAGAAGACGTAGCTGTTGAAGACGATTTAGAAGAACCTGGACTCATCCCTGGTGATTTTTTCTACTTTGTAAAAATCTTTGCTGAAAAAATTAGATTGGCCATCACTTTTGATGACTATAAACAAGCTGAATTATTAGCAGAACAAGCTGCTGAAAGAATCAAAGAGGCCAATGCTCTAATTGCTGAAGGTAAGTCTGACGAAGCTGCTGAGTTACTTCAAACAGCACTTAAGGCACAAGCAGAAGCTGAAGAATTAGTAAATGAAGAAGGCACAGACGCAGAAAATATTACAACTGAAAATACTGGAGAAGAGTTAACTCTTGGCGAAGAAACAGTTGTCGGTGAAAATGAAGAAGAAGTTATTTCAGAAGATGAGATAGTAGCAGAAGAGGAAGAGGCTACTGTGATAGGAAGTAAACTAGCAAATAATATCGACTCATTATTACTTGTTTTAGAAAAAGTAGATAATCCAAAAGCACAAGAAGCAATTGCTAAAAACATTCAAAAATCCTTTGAAAAGCTGGAAAAAAGAATTAAAAAGCTAGCTGAAAAAGATGCAAAATTTGAAGAAAAACTAGCACATATTCAATCTAAACTAGACGAAGGCAAGATTTCTGAGGAAGAAGCAGAGGAAGAGATAGAAGAAATGGAAGAAGAGCTAGTTGAAGAACAGGAAGAGATTGCTCGCGAAGAAGAAAAAGATATGGAAGAAATGAATAGAGAAGTAGAAAAAGAAGTTTCTGAAGCCTTAGTAGAGGAAGAAGAGAAATTAGAAAAGGCTGAAGAGAAAGCAGAAAAAGCGGCTGAAAAGGCTGAAAAGGCAGCAGAAAAGGCTAAAGAAAAAGCTGCCAAAGAATTAGAAAAACAAGAAAAGAAAGCAGAGAAAAAAGCTGAAAAGCAAGATAAAGATGAAGATGACAAAGATGAAGATCAAGATGACAAAGATGAAGATCAAGATGAAGAAGATGAAGACAAAGATGAGGATAACGAATAAAGTGAAACTTCAATCAGTGGGGGTTTTCCACTGATTGTTAGCACCCAAGGGCATGACCTAAAGGTTCTTGAAACAATCAGACATTTGCAGCAGCCAACCATGAAGCAAGCTTTTCCAGCAAGGATGAAAAATTTAATGTTTTATTTTCATAGGAGTTTATTCCCCAACTACTCTTTTCGTTTCACTTAAGACTTGAGGTGGAATATTACTGCCAGTTAATGCGAGATAAAAAGACTTTAATCTTGAACCCCTAAGAAAATCTTAGGGGTTCTTACTGGTTACTTTCTAACTAAAAGGTCGGAGTTGAGTCCGGTTTGGCGCAAAAATAGTGTATATACCGGAAAAGAAGCCGAACCCAGCCTGAGTGCGACGCCAAACCTTTACATATAAATGATAAATCACAACCACTTAACAGCAGCATCTTCAAAAGACCAGAGCGTTTTAGGCATACCTAAATATATAAGTAGACTACATCCAATATAAAAAACCGGGACGTGGGCGCGATTTCATTAAAGTTAATTATTTTCTTCATAGGCAAAACGCTGAAAACCTTGATAGCGTGTTCCTTGGAAAGTAAGATTGCCGTAATCGCCTTCAGCAAGTAATCCAAATTCTTTTCCATCCACTTGAAACTCCATTCGATCTCCACTTCCTACTTCAAACGTGACATAATAGTAAGTAGATGTTCTGTGATGATGATGGTTATCATGATTATGATGATGACGGCTAACATCCGTACGCTTAGAGATAACAGTGGCATCAACAGTCAATACGGGCTGTTGGTTGTTATAATTCCATTGCTTAGCTCCTTTTGCAGCACGAAAAATAATGGTGCCAATAACTATAACAAATACAATACCTATAAAGACAGGAACTATTGTAAACATAATGTCACCTGGGAAGCCTATTCCAGGACCTGATGATGGAAATGAATCCATAAAAATCCCCCCTTCACTAAAAAAATATCTAATACATACTGTAATACACGAAGGAAAGAATGGGAAGGTTTCAGCCAAAAAGATTGTTAAGGAGGTCGAAAAATGTACTTAACAGTAAAAGAAACAGCAGAATACCTATCAATGCATCCTTCTGTTGTGGAATCTCTGATTCAAGAGAAGAAAATCCGTGCAGTTCATGATGGAGAACAATATTTAATTAACAAGGAACAGTTTGCTACCCATCTTAATCAATTAGAAAAATTAAGGAAGCAAATGCAGGAGTATTTGACAGAGCCTCTACCCGAAGACCCTGACGTCAAGGATGAAGATTAGTAGCAAGAATTTTTCCTCCCCTATTTGGATAAGAAACTAAAGGATAAGAATTTCGTCGATAAAAATCACTTTAAATATTCAGAAAAGTCAGGTATAATTGTAAAAAAGCAGTCATCTTAAGAGAAAACAGGGGTGACTGCTTTATTTACGGGTTAACATACCGACCGGTTAGTATCTCGGTAGAAAGAAAAAATGTTTCACTATTAAAGAAATGGGGGATAAGAATGGATTTTTCGGTTTCGGATAAGGTGAAGTCATGGTCAGAGACGTTAGAACGGTTTATGGAGGAAGTCATTTTTCCAAATGAAAAAGTCTATAAAGAACAGTTGAACCAATCCAATCATCGTTTCGAACGCATTCCACCTGTGATGGAAGAGATGAAAAGAAAAGCAAAAGAGCAGGGCTTATGGAATTTATTTTTACCAGATGAGAAGTATGGAGTCGGCCTAACCAATCTAGAATATGCGCCACTTTGTGAAATTATGGGGAAATCATTCCTTGCACCCGAGGTATTTAATTGTAATGCCCCTGATACAGGGAATATGGAGGTGCTGGCACGATATGGAACGGAGGCTCAAAAAGAAAGGTGGCTCAAGCCTCTACTTGAAGGAGAAATTCGATCCGCTTTTTGTATGACGGAGCCTGAAGTGGCTTCCTCAGATGCGACTAATATTACAGCTGAGATTGTTCGGGACGGAGACGAATATGTGATTAGTGGTCGGAAATGGTGGTCTTCCGGTGCTGGGGACCCACGTTGTCAGATTTTAATTTTTATGGGAAAAACGGACCCTAATGCGGAGCGCCATCGTCAACAATCTATGGTTCTAGTACCCATGAATACACCAGGGGTCAAAGTGGAACGAATGGTACCTGTTTTCGGGTATGACGATGCCCCACATGGTCACGCTGAAATTACGTTTACCAATGTAAGGGTGCCTGTAGAAAATATTTTAGTCGGAGAAGGAGAAGGATTTGCTATAGCTCAAGGTAGACTTGGACCAGGAAGGATTCACCATTGTATGCGGGCTATAGGAGCAGCAGAGCGCGCACTGGCTTATATGTGTGAAAGAGTGCAACAAAGAGAGGCATTTGGTCGACCACTTGCTCATCAGGGGGTTATTCGGGAGTGGATTGCTGATTCTAGAATCGAAATAGAGCAAGCAAGATTACTAGTTTTAAATGCTGCCGATATGATGGATAAGGTCGGGAACAAAGCAGCTAAAAAAGAGATTGCCATGATTAAAGTGGTCGCTCCTAATGTGGCCCTAAAGGTGATCGACCGTGCGATTCAAGCATTTGGAGGAGCGGGAGTAAGTGAGGATTTTCCATTAGCAAACTCCTATGCTTTAATCCGGACGTTGCGAATCGCCGATGGACCTGATGAAGTTCACCGTCAATCGGTGGCTAAAGTAGAATTAAAAGAACAATCAGGGAAAAGACTGACTAAAATGTAAGCGTTAACAATATATATTTTAAATAAAGTATAAAATCTGTCTAGCTCCAGCGAAAAAGCTTCATCGAGTAATTTTCGCCCGAGTAAGGAAAGCTACATAGAGCTACTTCGCAGAAACAAGTGCTTTTCTTGTTTCGAGGGCAGCCTATCGACTAGAGTCGGTTCCCTCCTCTCCATCGATAAGTCAACATCGATGAAGGAGGTTCGGTTAAAAACGCGGCATCGTGGTGGGACTGCGATTACTCGTCCCACCGAAATGATTCGTAACGCCTACGTGACCCACATCCTGTGGGACTCACCGCCTTACGTCGATGGCCACAAGAAATGCGTCTCGAGAATTTACTTCGCAGAAACAAGTGCTTTTCTTGTTTCGAAGGGCGCTTGCAATTTTCTTATAAGGATGGGAGATTGAAATGAGTAGATTAGAAGAAATGTTTTCCCTTGAAGGGAAGGTTGCGATTGTGACAGGGGGAGGCCGAGGACTCGGTCGCCAAATGGCTTTGGCTTATGCTGATGCAGGTGCTAAAGTTATGATTTGTTCTCGGAAAATTGAGGCCTGTCAGCAGGTGGCAAAAGAAATGGAAGACAATGGAGGGGAAGCTTTAGCCTTAGAATGTAATATTGCGGATCCTGAACAGGTCCAAGAGGTCGTGCAAAAAACATTAGACCACTTCGGGACGATTGATATTTTAGTAAATAATAGTGGGGCGACATGGGGAGCACCGGTCCTTGAAATGCCTTATGAAGCGTGGCAAAAGGTAATGAACGTCAATGTGACAGGGACTTTTCTCATGTCGCAAGCTGTGGCCAAGCATATGATGGAAAAGAAACAAGGAAAAATTATTAACATAGCTTCTGTTGCTGGTTTTGGTGGAGTGGATCCTCGCATTATGGATACCATTTGCTATAACACCAGTAAAGGAGCTGTGATTACCTTTACGAAGGATTTGGCTACAAAGCTTGGAGAGCATCAAATCAATGTGAATGCCATTGCACCTGGATTTTTCCCGACTAAGATGTCAAAGGGCGTCTTAGAAATGGGAGGACAGATGATTATAGAAAGAACGCCACTGCGCAGATTGGGGGGAGATAACGATATAGAAGGAGTAGCTATTTTTCTAGCATCTAAAGCCTCTGATTATATGACGGGGCAGATAGTTGCAGTAGACGGTGGGATGTCAGCCATGTAGACACAAAAAGAAAAGGGATTTTGGGAGTACTTCACGGTGGGTTTTAAAAAGGATAAAACAAAGGGAGGAACCAAAATGGAAAGAGTGTGGTTAAAGCATTACTCAGAGCATATTACGAAAGAAATTGACATTCCTGATGTTTCGGTGGGGGATATACTGAGACAAACAGCAGCCAGATTTGGGGACAAAAAAGCGATTCACTTTTACGGACACGAAATTACTTATCAAGAATTGGCTATGCAGGCGGGAGCATTTGCTTCTGTCTTACAGGATAAAGGTCTGAAAAAAGGGGATCGAGTGGCTATTATGCTACCTAACTGTCCCCAATATGTCATCAGCTATTATGGCATACTGCAAGGTGGGGGTACGGTAACTCAAGTTAACCCAATGCTTTTAGGGAAAGAATTGACTCATATACTGACAGATTCAGGAGCGGAAACCATCGTTATTTATGAGCCACTGCTTCCTGTTTTAAACAAGGTGCTAGATCAGACCAACGTGAAGCAAGTCATTAGTGTAAATTTAACGGGCAGATCTAGTGATAGCGGAGTAGCCACTGATTTTACCGATTTTGTAAAAAGTGTGACAAAGCCGCCGACACCACCTGTTATTGATCCTAAGGAAGATATCGCTGTCCTTCAATACACTGGCGGAACGACTGGCCGCTCCAAGGGGGCTATGCTGACACATCGAAATGTGGTAGCCAACGTCATTCAGTGTTATGAGTACTTTAAGGAAGAAATCACCCCTGGGGAAGAAAGATATCTGACGGTTATTCCAATATTCCATGTGTTTGGAATGACTTCTGGAATGAATCTTTCTATTTATTCGGGATCTATGAACATTCTTCTGCCAAAATTCGAACTGGAAGAGGTTCTGGAAACCATCAAGAATCTTCAGCCAACTTCTTTTCCGGGAGTGCCAACGATGTATGTTGCGCTGACGAACCATCCGAAGGCTGAAGAATATGGAATAGATAGTATTAGAATTTGTAACAGTGGAAGTGCGCCAATGCCAGGAGAATTGTTGCGCTCCTTTGAGGCGAAGACAGGTGCCATGATTTTAGAAGGATACGGATTATCAGAGAGTTCACCGGTTACCCATTGTAACCCGATGTTCGCTCAAAGAAAGCCAGGAAGTATTGGTATTGGAGTTGCATCTACCGATTATAAGGTTGTGGACCTAGCCAAGGGTACGGAAGAACTTCCGTATGGTGAGGTAGGAGAACTTGTGATTCGCGGTCCGCAAGTCATGAAAGGCTACTGGAATATGCCAGAGGAAACCGCTAATACATTGAGAGACGGCTGGCTATATACGGGGGATATTGCCCGAATGGATGAGGACGGCTATGTCTATATCATCGATCGTAAAAAAGATTTAATCATCGCGGGTGGATATAATATTTATCCTCGTGATGTGGAGGAAATCATTTATGAGCATCCATCTGTTCAAGAAGCTGTTGTTGTTGGTGTGCCAGACCCCTATCGTGGAGAAACAGTGAAAGCTGTAGTCGTGTTAAAAGAAGGTAAAACTTGTACGGAAGAAGAGTTAATCTCTTATTGTCGTGAAAACATGGCTGCCTTTAAGGTCCCTCGTATCGTTGAATTCAGAAGTGAGTTGCCAAAAACGAATGTGGGTAAAATTTTACGCCGTGCGATTCGTGAGGAAAGCCTATAAAAGTGAAGGTCGAAAATGATGTTGAAGGAAGGGTTTTGGATGAAAGAGAGAATGCTGCAAACATGTATCCAGTTATTTGAGGAAAAAGGCTTCAGTGAAACATCGATTCAAGACATTGTCGAGGCCGAGGGTGTCACGAAGGGAACTTTTTACTATTACTTTTCCAGTAAGGAAGAGGTCCTAATGACCATCCATCGTCTCTACATTGATACATTGTTGGAGCAGCAGGCTGTCATTTTATCCAATCCCTCTTTAACGAACGGAGAAAAATTGCGTCAGTTAATAGGAATGCTTGTTAGTAACATCGCTCCACACGGGGATAGCGCCCGTGTCTTCTTCCGAGAGCTCCGCCATTTATCGGCGGAGCATCTTGAAGAAGTACGTCCTAAGCGGGATCGGGTTCGCAAGGGTATGCAGAAAGTTATTGAAGCGGGCGTTTCTGCTGGTGAGTTTCGTTCAGACTTAGATCCCAGCATTGTCACCTTAGGTATCTTAGGAGCATGTAATTGGACGTATCAATGGTTCAATCCTTATGGTAGAGTGTCTGCTGATGAGGTGGCTGACACGTATATGAAGATGATCGGAGAAGGGATTGAAGAGTGACTTTTTGTGTTGATACCTGCGGATAGGTTTTGTTAGGAGTAAGCATAGAAGGGTTAATATGAGTATTGACCGTTTTTGCCGTGAGCATAAAATGGAGAAGTTGATCATTAGAGGTCTGTTTTGAGCATAATTACTCTAAGGAAGGAAAATAATGCGCGCAAGGAACAAAATGTTGAGCATAGGAAGTGGTGCTCTTGCGCTTAAAAAGGTTTATCTGAGCATACCGTGGCAATGGTGAGCATTGGCAGTAAATTATGAGCAAAGAGAGAAGAAAGTCGAGCATAAACAAGCCAATTTTGAGCATAGGACCTAGGAAACCTGCGCATAAACTAAATAATCCGCGCATAATAACATGAAATGGAGCATAAAGCTTGAAACATGAGCATAAGCATTACTTTTTTATTAAAAAACACCATAAGGCTCAAACCAAAATGAATCAAGTGCCTTCAATACAAACCTAAAACAAACATACTAACTGGTTAGTACAGAACAAATAAACATCAACAATCAAAGGAGTTGATCAGAAATGACAAATATTAACCAAATCGCTGTCATTGGCGCAGGATCGATGGGCCACCAGATTGCCATGCTCAGTGCATTAGGTGGATTCGAGACCACACTACAAGACATTAATGAAGAAGCTTTAACAAAAGCGAGGCAACAACTAGAAGGTCACATGACCAATTGGGTATCAAAAGGAAAAATTTCGGAAGAAGCAAAAAACGCAGCCTTCAGTCGACTCACCATGACAACTAGTATAGAAGAAGCGGCTAGAAAAGCAGATATGGTTATTGAAGCGGTAGTTGAAAAACTTGATGTAAAACGTGAGGTTTTTAAATACTTAGATGCCATTGCTCCTGAACATGCTATTTTAGCAACGAACAGTTCAACGATCGTCAATTCGAAGTTAGCAGAGGTCACCAAAAGACCGGATAAAATCTGCAATATGCATTTCTTTTTCCCTCCACTAGTGATGGATTGTGTGGAGGTCGTGAAAAGTGAGCAGACCTCCCAAGAGACAGTAGAAACAGCCATGGCTGTATGTGAACAAATGAATCGGACCGCTGTTCTATTAGAAAAAGAAATCTATGGATTCATCGCTAATCGAATCCTTTTTGCCCTTTCCAAAGAGGCGATGTTTTTATATGAAAACGGATATGCTGATTTTAAGGATATTGACACCATTGTAAAAAAAGCACTACGACATCCTATTGGTCCATTTGAATTGGCTGATCTATCTGGTATTGATGTAGGTTATTATGCAAATCTGCAACTCTATCAAGAAACTGGTAATCCAGAAGATTTACCATCTAAGCTGATAGAGGAAAAAGTAAAGGCCGGCGATCTTGGTAGAAAGACAGGAAAAGGCTGGTATGACTACACAAAGGACGGTGTCACTTCATGAGCACAAAAAAGGTTACCTTAAAAAAAGAGCGTGGGATTGGCATTATTGTAATCGATAATCCTCCACTAAATGTAATGGGTCGCCAGGTTCAGGAAGAGCTTTCCGAAATCGTCGAGCAAATCAAAGACGATAACGAAGTGGTCTGTGTCATCCTTGTTACGGCAGGTGAAAAAGCCTTCATTGCTGGTGCGGATATCAAAGAGTTCCCTGCTATGATGGGAAATCCGAACATGCAAGAGTATGTCATGGGAATGCACAATCTTTTGCATGAAATTGATGACCTGCCAAAACCGACTATTGCTGTCCTAGACGGACTCACTTACGGAGGAGGCTGCGAGCTAGCCTTGGCATTCGACATGAGGGTCGCAGAAGAGCAGACAACCATTGCCTTACCTGAAATCAAACTTGGACTTTTTCCAGGTGGAGGGGGAACCCAGCGCCTTCCTAGATTGATAGGTGAGGCACGATCCAAAGAGATGATGTTCACTGGAGAACCTATTTCAGCAGAAAAGGCGGAGCAAATTGGATTGGTAAACCACGTAGTACCAACAGGAAAAGGACTAGAAGCGGCATTCCAGATTGCAGATAGAATCGTAGATAAATCCCTACAAGCATTATCGCGAATCAAAACAGCAGTAGACGAGGGCTTAGAGCTTCCACTTAGAGAAGGAATAAAAAGAGAAGCCCAACTTTTTGAAGAAGTTTTTCAAACAAAGGATATTGCAGAGGGCGTTTCAGCTTTCATTGAAAAGAGAAAACCGAAATTCACACATCAATAACGATGGAAAACCAATAAAAATTCATCACTAGGACTTAGGAGGATATAGAAAATGAAACACGAATTTGGGGTAAAGGTTAGATTTAGCGAAACAGATGCACTAGGACATGTAAGTAACATCAGCTACTTTATTTACTTGGAGGACGCGCGAATCGAGTTTTTCAGAAAACTCGGAGCTAACCTAGGAATGGGAAATTGGCATTTTATCGTGGCGAACGTATCCTGTGATTTTATTCAGCAAGCGCATTTTGATGACCACATTACAATAGAATCCACTGTTAGCAAAATCGGAAACACCAGCTTTCATATCAAACATGAGCTGTACACTGACAAAGGCCTCGTGGCGAGAGGAAAAGCTGTCGTAGTTTACTTCGATTTTGAAGCACAAAAGCCAATTCCAGTTCCAACCGAATTCAAGAAAGCACTTGAAACCTATGTGGAAAAGGAGTCTAAGGAGGTTTAATTTATGAAAGACACAATTCCCGTTCGACGAGGAGAGGAACTTGACCTCCAACTTTTAGAAAAATATTTACGGGAAAAGTTGCCGGACCTGCCACAAGGACAATTACAGGTTGAGCAGTTCCCATCGGGACATTCCAATTTAACCTACTCTTTATCAATTGGTCCATGGGAAGCGGTCCTTAGAAAACGTCCTCTTGGACCAGTAGCATCAAAAGCTCATGATATGAACAGAGAATATAAAATTCTAAAAGCGATCCATCCCTATTTTCAAATAGCACCGATGCCTTATCTTTATGAATCAGACTCATCCATTACCGGTAGTGAATTTTTCGTGATGGAAAGACGGCATGGAGTAGTTTTTGATACAGAATATCCAAAAGAAATCGAAGAAACAGAAGAAAATGGGCGTAAGATTTCGGATGCCATGGTAAAAAATCTAGTCAAACTCCACTCTATTGATTATACAAAAACAGAGCTTGTCGATATGGCGAAGCCAGAAGGGTTTCTTGAGAGACAGGTCCATGGCTGGATCAAGCGTTATGAAAATGCCAAAACCGATGATGTTCAAAGAGTGGATCAACTTACCCAATGGTTAAAAACGAATATTCCTGAATCACCAAGCCCAACGATCATTCATTACGATTTCAAACCGAATAACGCGATGTTTGATCCGAATGATCTCACCAAAATGGTTGGACTTTTCGATTGGGAAATGACAACAGTTGGAGATCCACTCGCAGACCTTGGTGTCACTCTTAGCTATTGGGTGCAGGGCGATGACCCTGAACTATTAAAATATGGATTCGGAAAGCCGCCAATCACAACCAAAGCTGGCTTTTACTCAAGAGAGGAATTTGCAAAAAAATACGCGGATATGACAGGAGCGGACTTAACGAATCTCCCGTTCTATGTCACTTTCGCCTACTTTAAATTAGCTGTCATTGCCCAGCAAATTTATTTCCGATACAAAAAAGGACAGACGGAGGACCCGCGATTTGCAAGATTTAACCAAGCTGTTGCAGCCTTAGTTGAAATTGCCAGCACACGCTCCTAAACTTGATCGGCAGTAAACGTTGTGAATCTGTAAACCGTAATATTTTAAAAATGGGTATGCCCAGCTCTAAACCGAGGGCATCCCCCTATCCAATCTTTCAAAAAGGAGGGTATTCCATGTTACGTACAGTTAAAGGAGGGTCTTTTTTAGTTGATAAGACTTCCCCTAATGACGCTTTTTTTCCAGAGGATTTAACCGATGAACATTTAATGATCAAGTCAACGGCCAAGAAGTTTGTGGAAAATGAGGTGCTCGCTGCCCAAGAACAAATTGAAAATCAAGACTTTGACACAGTTGTAGGCTTGCTAAGAAAAGCAGGAGACCTTGGATTACTGGCTCATAGTATTCCAGAAGCCTACGGCGGCCTAGGATTAGACAAAATCAGTAAAGGAATCGTTGGTGAGCAAGTAGGCGGATCGGGAAGCTACGGAGTGGCCCATTCCAATCACACCTGCATCGCCACACTCCCAATCACTTACTACGGTACTCCCGAGCAAAAATCCAAATACTTACCTAAACTCGCAAGTGGCGAATATATCGGAGCCTACTGTCTAACCGAGCCAGATGCTGGATCAGACGCCATGAGCGGCAAAACCACCGCTACCCTAAACGAAACTGGAACCCATTATCTATTGAATGGGACCAAGATCTACATCACCAACGCCATCTTCTCCGACACATTCATCGTCTACGCCAAAGTCGATGGCCAACACTTCACTGCCTTCATCGTAGAAAAAGACTTCCCAGGATTAAACCTCGGTCCAGAAGAAAACAAAATGGGAATCAAAGGCTCCTCCACTCGGTCTGTCATTTTTGAAGACTGCCAGGTCCCAGTTGAAAACGTCCTAGGAGACATTGGGAAAGGCCACCTAATCGCCTTCACCGTCCTCAATCTAGGACGCTTCAACCTAGGATTTGCCTGCACCGGCGGAGCCAAACGAACCCTCACCATGACCATAGACCATACCTTACAAAGAAAACAATTTAACCAACCCATCGCAAATTTCAGGGCTTCCAAGGAAAAAATAGCCAAGATGGCCGCAAGAATTTTTGCATCGGAGTCCTTGCACTATCGGACAGCAGGGTTATTGGAGGAAGCTCTTAAGGGCCTGGATGGGGAAGAGGATCGTCGTAAAGTAGTGGCTGCGATGTCCGAATTTGCATTAGAATGCGCGGCTTGTAAAGTGTATGGCTCTGAAACATTAGATTATGTTGCGGATGAATCTGTACAACTATTTGGAGGAGCCGGATTCATAAAAGATTACGGAGTGGAGCGAGTTTACCGAGATTCCCGCATTAACCGAATTTTTGAAGGAACGAATGAAATTAATCGTCTGCTATTAACAGGTCAATTTTTAAAGAAATCCCTAAAGGGTGAGCTTGCCTATGAGAGGCCATTAATGGTAGCTCGTGAACGCTTGCGTCGGGAGATTTTTCATGGTGACTTGAGTTTAGAGGAGAAAGTGGAGGATATACGAGCATTATATCTTGTCCTTGTGGATGCAGCTCGTGACAAGTACGGATTAGCTATGGAGAACGAGCAAGAAGTGCTTATGAAGCTTTCCGATATGGCCATTCATTTGTATGCAGCCGAATCTGCTGTCTTACGTCTAAACAAGTTGGATTCCAGCAACCGCGACTTTAAATATAAGGAGCTCCTTGCCCAGACTGTGGTTGAAGAATCGTATAGTGCCGTGTCAGGTTTAGTGAGGCCACTGTTACCTGACCTGTTTGAATTGGATGATCCAATGGGGGATCGGATACTCAAAGCACTCGATGGACGACGATTTACAGGAGGCATTGCCCGAAACCGTAAAATCGCAGAGATGGTTTATGAAAGAGGGGAATATTAAAAAGTGAACTAACCGACTCATCTGATAATGGATGTGTCGGTTTTCATATATAAGTATGAAAATAGGTCAACAAAAAAAGAGCTTAGACTGAATTCCAAGCTCTTTCTACAAGTCTATAGTCCCTATTTTAAAGCTTATTTCTTATTCCCACGGCAACAAATACAACAAAATGGCAAAAAAGTGAGTTGCTGTACCTGCAAGGACAAATAAATGCCATACTGCATGATGGAATTTAAATCCTCTCCACACATAGAAGACAGCACCGAATGTGTATAGTAAACCTCCAGTGATCAAAAGTGTCAGTCCATTCGGATGTAAATTTGACGATATCTGGTTCCAACCGAATACAATCAACCATCCCATGATAATATAAAGTATGGTCGACATGAATAAGAACTTTTTGACAAAGAACGCTTTGAAAATCGTACCACCAATCGCAAGTGCCCAAACAACTCCAAACAAAGTCCAGCCTACCCATCCTTTTATGATGATGAAAAGAAATGGTGTGTAGGTTCCTGCGATAAAAAAGTAGATGAGGGAGTGATCAAATATTTCAAATAAATCCTTTACTCTTCCTTCAGGAAAACTGTGTACCAAAGTGGAGGAAAAGTATAATAGTACCATGGTGACCCCAAAGATGGTGAAGCTTACGACATGCCAGGTCGATCCATAAATGGAAGAGTAAATGACTAAAATAGTAAGAGCAGCAATACTCAATAGAGCGCCGATTCCGTGTGTGATAGCGTTGGCGAGCTCCTCTGTTTTAGTGTATGTGTGGGTGTCAGCCATAAAATCATCCTTTCATATTGTACAAACCACCTAATAATAAGTTATTATGCTACTTTTTGAAGGAATTTAATAGTTACATTTATCATATGTTAGAAAAATTTTTTTGGGCTTGATCAGTGTGGTAAAATCAACTAATTTACATAGAGGTGGGGAAAGCATGAAAATTAAACGCTTAGGAAGTGAAGGCGCAGAAGCTTATTGGAAGTTGCGATTGGAAGCTTTGAAGGGATATCCAGAGGCATTTGCTACAAGTTATAAAGAGGCCGTCCAAAGGACTAATCCTGTTGAACAGACGGCAGAGAACTTGGAAGGGAACTCCACATTTGGCGCCTTTGTGGAAGGGGAATTGGTTGGGGTAGTCACTCTTAATGGCGAAAAATACGAGAAAATGAATCATAAAGGACATATAGTTGCCATGTACGTGACACCTCATGTAAGGAATATGAGAGTTGGTCAAGCTCTAATGAAAAAGGCTATGGAGCAGGCCAAGGAATTAGAACATTTGGAACAGCTGAATTTAGCTGTGGTAACAACAAGCAAGCCTGCAAAAAAATTATATACTAGCGTTGGCTTTGAAACGTACGGATAGGAAAAAAGAGCTTTAAAAGTAAATGGCGAGTATTACGATGAGGAGTTTATGGTGTTATTTTTGTGAGGTTGATAAGCAAAAGGCAAAAATATATGTGATTTTTACAAAATTCGTTTTAATTCTGATATCAAAATATTTTTTTTGAAATAGAGGTATGCAGCAGTAAATCCATAGTTTGGCTCGTATAATAGCAGGAATAGGGCCTGTGAGTTTCTACCAGTTGACCGTAAATAAACTGACTACGGGATAGTGAACCATTTTGTAAAAGATCCTTCTCCGAGGATCCATTTATTTAGATTGCTCAAAAATGAATGCTTACTTGTAAAGTATTGATTTTTGAGCTTTTTTATACTATCAGAAGTTTATAACATCGGCGGTTGATAGTATAAGAATTTATAAGTTGTTAGACCTTCAGCCAGGGGCTAAGTCTATTAAGTCAAAAGGCTATCGTCTAGAATCTCTAGTAAAGATTTCATCCCTAAAAAATAAAACAATCAAATTCGTAAATGAAGAAGTTATTCTTATTAGGAGATAAAGTAACGATATATTTGTGAAATGAGGGGTGCGGTCTTTGCTTTTGAGGGGACAGCCTAGCTTTGTGGGGATATGCTAAAATATAGATAATACATCAAACCATACGGGGGTTGCATCATGGAAGGTGAGCTACTGAAGGTTTTTGATAAAAATAGAAATGAAATAGGAGTTGCATCTAGGTCAGAGGTCCACCAAAAAGGACTTTGGCATGAAACATTTCATTGCTGGCTTGTTCGAAAGGATCCATCGGGGACAGAGATCTTTTTCCAATTAAGAAGCAAGAATAAAAAGGATTGGCCCAATTTATTAGATATTACAGCTGCAGGACACTTACTTGCAGATGAAACGGTAGAAGATGGTATCCGGGAGGTTGAAGAGGAACTGGGAATTCCTGTTCATTTTCAGGATTTGATTTCTTTAGGTGTGATTCAAAATCAAGTAACAATCGGTGCCTTTTTGGATCATGAATTTTGCCATGTTTTTTTATACGAAGGAAATTTTAAGCATGAAGATTTCAATCTTCAAGAAGAGGAAGTTTCCGGAATGTTTCAGGCTTCTTTTGATGAATTTTGTGAACTTTGGACTGGTGGAAGAGAGACGTTAGAAGTGGAAGGCTTTGTGTTGGATAAAGAAGGTGTACGTTTATCGGAGAGTCGTGTGGTTAGCCAGGATGACTTTGTGTCACAAGAAAGTACATACTACCCTGAGCTTATTGAAAAAATGACTAAGATTATGGGGAGGCAGTAATAAAAGTTAAAATAGACCTGTTTTAAATTCAGTTTTCAGTTTTTGAGGTCGGAAAAAGTCAATTTATAAGGGTTTATAATTGAGTTTTGTTAGTGAATGACTGGTGAAACTAAATTAAAATGGCATTTTTATTGATTTTTATGCTTTTAAATACGGTCAAACTTAATAAAAACTGGTTTTAAATTCAGTTCGACCATAAAAAGGAAGAGCAAAACTCAATTAAGAAAGCTTTTTAATGGAGTTTTAACCAGAATAAATAAATAGAACTCAATAAAGCCCCCTTTTAAATTGAGTTTTAACTAGAAATTCTAACAAAAACTTGATAATGAGAGGCTCTTTTTCGAGTTTTAAAGTAGGTTAAGCCCTAAAAGTCAAATTAACTAGTTAATAAGAAGGGCCGGCTAAGAAGACCAAGACCGGCTCTCCAAAAAAATCAATTAATTAATGCTTGCAATGGAGCTGGAATTCGTCCTCCGCGATGAATCATTTTAGCTGAGCTATAAGGGTTAACTCCCATGACAGGAGCACGGCCCAGAAGACCACCAAATTCGACCATGTCACCCTCTTTTTTGCCAGGCACAGGAATGACACGGACAGCCGTGGTCTTTTTATTAATCATCCCAATGGCGGCCTCATCAGCAATGATTGCGGAAAGTGTTTCGGCTGTCACTTCACCAGTTAGGGCGATCATATCTAATCCCACGGAGCAAACGCAGGTCATGGCTTCGAGCTTAGAAAGGGTGAGTGCCTCATCAATAATCCCTTGAATCATTCCATTGTCTTCACTGACAGGAATGAAGGCTCCACTTAATCCCCCGACATACGAGCTTGCCATGGCACCACCTTTTTTAACGGCATCATTCATGAGCGCAAGAGCTGCAATCGTCCCGTGAGTCCCAACGCGCTCCAACCCAATTTCTTCAAGGATCTCAGCTACACTATCGTTGGTAGCATTCGTGGGTGCGAGGGAGAGGTCCATGATCCCAAAAGGAACATCAAGCCTTTCCGCAACAACACGACCCATGAGTTCGCCTGCACGAGTAATTTTAAAGGCAGTTTTTTTAATCACGTCAGCTACTTGCCCCAAATCGGCATCTGGATAACGTTTTAACGCACTTAATACTACACCGGGCCCGCTAACTCCAACATTCAGAACGACTTCACCTTCTCCGGAACCATGGAAAGCCCCCGCCATGAATGGATTATCCTCTACTGGATTGCAAAAAACGACCAGCTTGGCACATGCAATTCCATTTTGGTCCTTTGTTTTTTCAGCTGCCTCTTTTATGATTTCACCAAGCTGTCGAACAGCATCCATATTAATACCTGTTTTTGTAGTAGCTACTGAAATGGATGAACAAACCCGCTCGGTTACAGCCAAGGCTTCTGGTAACGCCTCAAGCAATGTTTGGTCTCCTTTTGTTGTTCCTTTATGAACAAGGGCCGAATATCCTCCTATAAAATCTACCCCAAGATCGCGCGCGGCTCGATCCAGCGTTTTTGCTAAAGTAATAGCTTCTTCTACAGTGGCATTCCCCAAAATTTCAGCAACAGGAGTGATTGAAATTCGTTTGTTAATGATCGGAATTCCAAATTCTTTTTCCACCTGCTCTGCAACTTCTTTCAAGTGTCCTGCATAGGAAGTGATTTTTTCATAAACTCTACTGTTCATTTTTTCAAAATTGGAATCGGCACAGTCCCTGAGGCTAATCCCCATAGTGACTGTTCGTATATCTAAGCTTTCCATTTGGACCATGCGAATAGTTTCTTGAATTTCTGAAAATGCAATACTCATTAGTTTTCCTCCTTAAACACGATGCATAGCTTTGAAAATATCTTCGAGTTGAATGCTGATTTTCAAACCCATCTCTTTCTCAACAGGGGCAAATTGCTCATGCAATTTATGAATGCTTTCGTGTTCAGGTAAATCGATGAGCATCATCATAGTAAAAAAATCTTGCAGAATTGTTTGACTGATATCCATAATATTCACTTGATTCTCTGCTAACACTGCTGTTACTTTTGCAATAATCCCTACTTGGTCTTTTCCAACCACACTTACGATGGCTCTGTTTTCCATGTTCATCACCCCACAAAAATTTTTAACCAAATAAAAAAAGATTGGATCCGGTCCAATCTTAGGAAAAGGCAATAGAACACCATACTTAAAAGTAGGTATTATCGCTCTTCTGTCCCTTTGCCTGAGATTGTGAACCCTTCGGCGCCGTTTGGATACGGTCTCTCCAGAAGCTGCTCCGGTTATAGTGGCCCCATAACGTTCATAGCAACTTATTTAGTTTAAAGTGTTAAAGAAATAGTAACAGGTCTTCTGTACCTCGTCAAGAAATAATGGATCGTGTTTTTTGGTAGACGCACGGAATATGCGAAGATGCGCGGAAATCAGGTAGACGCACGGATCAAGAGAATGGACGCGCGGATCAGTCAAACCGACGCGCGCCCGACCGAAAGAGACGCGCGGAAATCAGGTAGACGCACGGATGGAGAGAATCGACGCACGGATCAGCCAAACCGACGCGCGCCCGGCCAAAAGAGACGCACGGAATTCAGGTAGACGCACGGATCAAGAGAACCGACGCGTGGATCAGTCAAACCGACGCGCGCCCGGCCAAAAAAGACGCGCGGAAATCAGGTAGACGCACGGATGGAGAGAAACGACGCGCGGATCAGTCAAACCGACGCGCGCCCGGCCGAAAGAGACGCGCGGAAATCAGGTAGACGCACGGATCAAGAGAATCGACGCACGGATCAGCCAAACTGACGCCGCGCCCGGGCGAAAGAGACGCGCGGAAATCAGGTAGACGCACGGATCAAGAGAATGGACGCGCGGATCAGTCAAACCGACGCGCGCCCGGCCGAAAGAGACGCGCGGAATTCAGGTAGACGCACGGATCAAGAGAATGGACGCACGGATCAGCCAAACCGACGCGCGCCCGACCAAAAGAGACGCGCGGAATTTGAGTAGACGCACGGATCAAGAGAATCGACGCGCGGATCAGCCAAACCGACGCGCGCCGAACCGAAAGAGACGCGTGAAAATCAGGTAGACGCACGGATCAAGAGAAACGACGCGCGGATCAGCCAAACCGACGCGCGCCCGGCCAAAAGAGACGCACGGAATTCAGGTAGACGCACGGATCAAGAGAATCGACGCGCGGATCAGCCAAACCGACGCGCGCCCGGCCAAAAGAGACGCGCGGAAATCAGGTAGACGCACGGATCAAGAGAATCGACGCGCGGATCAGTCAAACCGACGCGCGCCCGGCCGAAAGAGACGCGCGGAAATCAGGTAGACGCACGGATCAAGAGAAACGACGCGCGGATCAGCCAAACTGACGCACGCCCGGCCAAAAGAGACGCGCGGAAATCAGGTAGACGCACGGATTAAGAGAATCGACGCGCGGATCAGCCAAACAGACGCGCGCCCGACCAAAAGAGACGCGCGGAAATCAGGTAGACGCACGGATTAAGAGAATCGACGCGCGGATCAGCCAAACTGACGCACGCCCGGCCAAAAGAGACGCGCGGAAATCAGGTAGACGCACGGATTACAACAATTTAAACGAATATCCTTGTTTTTTAATTTCCTGGATTAATTCCGGCAGGACCAGAACGGTTTGCTTCAACTCATGCAGTAGAATGACTGCACCGTCCTCCAGGTTCTCGACAACATTGGCAATGATTTGTTCTGGAGTATCCTTTAACTCCCAATCAATTGCTGCGATTCTCCATAAAACAGTAGAAAGTCCGAGTTCAGCGACAATTTTAAGCGTGTCCTCGTTATATCTACCAAACGGAGGTCGGAAGTATTTCACTTCGGAGCCTGTAGTCTGAGAAATCTGCTCCTTGCTTAACGCAATTTCTTTCATCTGAGCGTCATAAGAGAGCTTAGTTAATTCTGGGTGCTTTATCGTGTGAGTCCCAATGGAATGCCCTTCCTCTAGCACTCGTTTCCAAGGTCGCTTTGGATGTAAAAGTTTTGTTTGCCAGAAAAACATAGCTGGAACATCCTCTTCCTTCAATATATCTAAAATAGGCTTCAAAACACGACTAGGGCCATCATCAAAGGTTAAAATAACGCTTTTCCTATTTGGATCAATAGAAGAGGTGATCACGTTTGTGTCGGTAGTATCGTACACGATACTATTGTGGCCGCATACTCATGGACTTTTAATCATTTTTTTTCGCCTCCACAGGGTTGTTTCAACACTTTTTGATATACTTCAAGAAAAGCCTTGGCTTCGTCTTCCAGTGAATGATGCTCTTCAATATATGCTTTTGCCACAGAGCCTAATGTCTCTCTCAAAGAAGAGTCTTGAATCAACTTTTCACAATGGCCGATAAATTGCTGTTGGTCATGATATATTAATCCATTCCAATTACTCTTAATAATACTTTCATTTCCTTGGTTTGAGGAAGCTATTACAGGCTTTCCCATTCCCATTGCTTCCAAGAGTGCAGCAGGCTGACCTTCTGTTAGAGAAGTGTTGAGCACTACATCAGCTTCCTTATATAACTCCCCCATTTTTTCATGAGGAAATTCACCGAAATAATGAATCCAGTTGTTGTCGTGAACTAATTTCTGGACTATTTTTTCTTCGTCCTCTTCCAAAACAGGTCCTACTAACCACAGTTTCATATTAGGATGTGTGTGATGAACTTTTTCAAGCATGGAAATGGCTTCCGGTATATTTTTTATTTTACGAATCCCGGCAGGAAGAAGGAAAATAAACTCGCTTGATTTTTTATAACGATTTACCTTATCAATCTGAAAGATATCAGCACTTTGTGGAATGACGTGAATCTTATCCTCAACATGAGGGATTTCTATAACAAGATCCTTCTTAGCAGAATGATGGAAAACGTGAATAGCCTCTGCTCTAGAAAGGCACTCAATGACTTCATGTCTACGTATTGGATCGTAAAGATCGTGATTTAAATCAGTGCCTGTCAAGGTAACCACATATTGATGGATGCGCTCTTTGTGATTTTTGAAAAATTGATAAAAACGATAGGCGTTGAAGCCGTGGTAAAGGTCCCCTTGAGGTAGAGATATAAGGGGCTGTGTAATGGAAATGGTTTCATTATCAATTCCTAATAAATGAAGTCCATGGGCTATTCTTTTCGTGGTTACTGTATTTCCCCGATTCTGATGGAAAAATGGGGTGGCTAATATGATCTTCATCCGAGCGGCTCCTTTGAACATAATTCTAGATGTTTTAAAATCTTTCTATATGCATTGTAATGACTATAAAGATAAAATGCCACTATTATGATGGTTTTCTCATTAGAAAACTTGGCATTTAGAAAGTTTTATGCAAACCACGTTTACTTTGAAAGCACCTGGCACTTTGTTCTCACAAATAAAAACCCTTTGCAGTGCAGGAGGTTAATTTTCCTTCAGCATTTTCAGTAAGTCTTCCAATTGTTTGACTTTTTTGGAGTCTATGTTGGAATCAGACACCACGATTTCAAATCTGCATATATTACCATCTTGTTTTTGTGTGGGGGTCATCACTGAAAAAATAGGCAATCTCGACTTCCAGGGCCTTCGCAATCTTGACCAAAATCCCTAAAACTCGGATTTTTGTGAATATCTCTCTAAGAAGCTTAAATATGATTTGGGAATCCCGGTTATTTCACTTAGCTTATTGAGTGATAATCCTTTTTTAACGAACAAAATGTAGCTGTAAAAAATAATTCAGAGTTACAGCCATGGAAAATGATTAGGCAGTAAAAGTAGCATACTCGAATTTAGAACTTCCAGTAGTTCAAGTAGGTCAATTTCCCAACTAGGAATTGAAGTTGGAAAAAATCAAATGGAGACAGTAAGAACTCCAATCAAAGGGGTTCTTTTTCATACTCTTGATAATGGCCGCATGCTTTTGCTAGCTGGGAGAACTTTTCGTGGACAAATTTCCGATCAAGAGAAAGAAGAGCATCGGAATCAATTCCCTCTTTTATATAGAGAGCTAGCTCCCAAACATCCTTCTTTATCTCAGAATCATTACTATCTGCAATCAGTGTCAATGCTTCCAATCCATTGGAAAGAACAGAAATATCATGAAAACCACTTTGGCGAATTTGATAAAAGGACCTATATAAATAGTCAGAGAAGGTTAGTTGAGGTTTTATCACCCTCAAATTACGATCCTCATCATTCATATATGGTCGAGGTAGATGTTTTTTTCCTAGCTTCGTTAAAATTTTGCCTAGATTGTCGATGCTGTTGATCGCCGTGTTCGGGTCATTAATTCCAGGAGAGAGGGCCCGCAACCCGATTTCAACGATTTTAACGATACCAAACTCTATATCCTCAGCAGGTGACATTTGGATAGTTACCGAGAAAAATCTTTCAAAATTCTTCTGTTCTTCTGATTCTTCTAGTTTCCAGATAGACAAAACAGGTGTATCTTGGTCAACATAATCTCCAAGTTTCTTTTCAAGTCGTACGATGCAATTCAACTTGGTTGCCTGTTCAAGAATTCCATCTACATCAATTTCTTGAATATAGCCAGTTTTATTTAAATAGAAAGGTTGTGCTTCAAGTATAAGGAGGTCCTCGCTTTCCCAGTCTTCCCAAGGTGCATCCTCCGTCACTTGATCTTTGTCAGTTAATTCCTCATCAATCTTTGAGATTGTATGAATCGTGATGTTATGGATAAGACTGCTCACCTGAATCCAGCTCGTTACGTGATGAATAAAGAAAACAAACACTAATACGCACGCTATAGAAATAAAAACGGAAAAAGAGGGGAAAACAAAAACCTGTTCAGTTCCCCGGTCCTTTAAGGATAATAGCAAGATTATTGAATAAATAAATCCTCCCACAAAAAAACCGAGAACACGTTGTGTAACTCTATCAGTAATAAAATTACGTAATGTGCGAGGGGAAAATTGAGATAAGAACGTAGTCAGCACCACTAATATGGTAGAAAAAGTGATAGTAGTCATTGTTAGTAGAGAAGATGCAATGGCACTTAAAATGGTTTGTGCTAGGTCAAGGTCTGAAAACAATAAGTCAGGCAAAAATCGTTTGCTCGAATGATCTTCTGTAATGAGCCTGTCGATAAAGATACTAAAAAAAGCAAAGATGACTGCAAATATTCCATATATTGTAGGGATGTACATAAGGGTGGAACGTAGTCGCTTCATAAGAAATACCTCCCAATCATGTATTTCTAGTGTTGACGGGAGTTAGAAGAAACATTCGGTATAAATAGAATTGCTCTAATATGGGGGTTGCAGCTGAGTGTGACAAGTGATTTTCAAGCGGATGTGAACATGGTAGAAAGAGATGCCCAAATAAATTTAAAAAATAGATGCGTATAGAGAGAAAGGGATGCGTCGAACTCAAGCGGATGCGTAAAAGGTAAAAAGAGTTGCTCGAATTCAATAAACAGGGGCATTCCGACCGAAACCAGATGCATAAACCAGAATTAGAACAATAATTAATCGCAGCAACCTAGCCGAATTAAAAAAGACCAGCCGAAGCCGATCTTCCAAAAATAAGAATATATGTCTAGCTCCAGGGCCTCATCTCCTTACGTCGATGACCAGGGCGCTTTCGTTTTTCTAACTTAACTATACCATTCCTCCATTTTTTTATCAGAAGGAAGTAAAAAGGTTAGTAATCCTAATAAAGGCAAGGTAGAAACGCCGATCATAGTCGGAGATAATCCAACGACATCAATCAATCTCCCTAGTGCTACGGAACCGATGGCACCCATACCGAAAGCGAGCCCGACAATTAAACCAGACATGGTACCGATGTTTCCAGGTAGTAGCTCTTGAGCATACACAACAGTAACTGAGAAACTTGACATGAGAATAACTCCTACTAGCCCTAGCAAGGGGAAAGCAGCATATGGACCCGCGAATGGAAGCAATAAGGTTAATGGTGCCGCTCCAACTAGAGAGAACAGAATAACATTTCTTTTTCCAAAACGATCGGCAAGTGGGCCGCCTAAGAAAGTTCCTACAGCTCCCATGCCTAGAAAAGTAAACACATAAATTTGAGATCGCTCTATAGTAACTCCATAAGTATCCATTGCAAAGAATGTATAAAAGTTTGAAATGGCACTTCCATACCAGGAGCGTGCAAAGACTAGAAACACAAGTACAATTAAAGCTACTGCGATAGACTTTGAGTAAGCACGGTCACCTGGAGCTTTACGTTGAATTTTTTTACTTTGGGATATTATTGATAAATTAGCTGAATACCATCGTGCAATATAAGTCAAAAAGACAACAGCAATCCCTGCAACCAAGGTAAACCAAGCTGCCCCAATTTGTCCAAGAGGTACTAAAATAAGTGCAGTAATGACTGGTGCCAAAGCTTGCCCGGAGTTGCCACCCACTTGGTAAATGGACTGTGCCAATCCACGTCGATTCCCAGCTGCCATATAAGCAACACGTGATCCCTCAGGATGAAAGACAGCTGAACCAAGTCCAACAAAAAGCACACTAACGATAATCCAGCCATAGGAAGGAGCTAAGGCCAACCCAAGGATACCAAACATACTACTCGTTAACCCAATGGGAAGAGCGTATGGCAGAGGCTTTTTGTCGGTAACTAACCCGACGATGGGCTGGGTAACTGATGATACCATATTTAAAGAAAAGGCAATAAGTCCGAGCTGAGTGTAGGTAAGTCCCATCGATTTTTCAAGGATCGGGAACATCGCAGGAATAACCGATTGAATGGAATCATTTAATAAATGGACAAGTCCCATGATAAATAAAATTGAATAAACCGTTTGCCGCTCTTCAACAGGCTTCACTTTTGCTGTCGCCATAACGAAAATCTCCTTAACCTCATAATTATTTCATTATCTTCTAATTACAAAAGAACATCAAGAAGTTTATTCACACAAAAAAGCCCTTTCCCAATGGAAAGAGCTTATTAAAAACTAACACTATGTAATACCCACTCTGTCGTCACTTTGAATGCCTTATAAACCCACTCTCGTAGGTGGGTGCTCGCATGACTCCTTCCAACTTCCCGATCCAGGGCATGTTGTCTAGAGAAAAATGTTGAGCTCCCTTATAAGTTATACGGTTTAAGACATGGAAAGCAACGTGCGTCGCAGGTATTATTTTAGAAAAACATTATCTATCTTATTCAGGCTAGAGTCGATAAGATAAATCAAACGCATGTTATGACTGCGTTGACGGAAGCGGTGATCCGCCGATCACGTTCTCTGTAATAGTAATATAACATTAATACTTTCTTTTTGACAATGGAAATTAGCATCAGTAATTACAGTAAAAGGAAATAGTTATTGGAAAGGCTCTATTTACTAAGTTAATCCTTTTGCCTCTTCTCCATAGCCTTTTTAAATTCTCGCATATCCTCATCAGGCTGTAGGTTATTAGATTGAATGGAGCGCTTATAAGTGAAAGGACGTCTAGAATCCACTCGAATACCCATCTGTTCACCTTGAGTAGCAGTTGGGTCGTTGATGATGCTTTCTTGTTCCCCATCAAAATGTGGAGTTGCTTCATCCCCAACGTTTCGATCATTGTTTGGCAAGTTTCTCAGCTCCTTCAGATTTATGAATATGAATATGAATATGATGGCACGGTAGTTCCTGACCCCATAGAACCACATAGCCCAAAAGTCGTTTTCTTTTTAAGTTGGGTAAAGCGCCCACACTTTATTCATGAAACTGGGTCTTTTCATCATTTTTAAAAAGCATTGTCCATTATATGTCATTTTTTAGTCGGGTGAATAGTCTAGTAAAGAAGAAATGAGGAGGAGATATTTATGGGAAAAACTTTGGCGTGGCATGAAACGTTAGAGGTACATGAATTAGTCGCGTTTCAATCGATTGGATTGATGAAGCTTAAAAAAATGTTACCAAAAGTTTCTGATTCGAACTTAAAAAAGATGTATGAGATGACGATTAAGGACCTAGAAAAAAATTTACGGGAGCTTTTATCATTCTATCCGGAAATGCCTGAGCCAGATGAACGGGCCGAATTTATGAGCCAAGATGTAGGGTTCTATGCTGGGGACTTGCTTATCCTTTTAAAAACAGCTGTCCGAAACTATGCGATTGCTATTACAGAAACGGCTACTCCAGCTCTTAGAAAAGTCTTAGTTTCTCAAATGGAAAAGGCTATTACGGGACACGAACGAATCTTTAATTATATGTATGAAAAAGGAATGTATCCAGCTTATGATTTGAACAAATTGCTTGAGGCTGATCAAATGAACGCCAAGAAAGCACTTAAGATGTAGGGATAATTTCTAAAAGATAATTCCAAAAAAGGAAGTAGAAGAGGCGCACCCTAGGGAACGCCTCTTCTATAGGAATAACTACGCGTAAAAAAGTTTAGCTGTTATTTCTTATGATCACATAGGTGTGACTAATCATTGGATGATCTTATTAGTAGCCTACATAAGCAGTTCCAACGATGATTAACAAGATGAACAACACTACAATTAACGCAAAGCCACCGCCATATCCGTAACTCATAGAGTAAGTCACCTCCTAATGCAGGATCATTATATACTATGTCGATATATCTCTTTTGGAAGGACATTCAACCATTTTTATAAAAAATAGGTGTATACCTATGGAAAAAATGGTAGGGTTTGTTCTAGAGAACTTCATTGCTAAAACAAGATTTGTCGTGTAAAGTATGAATAAATGTAATGGAAAGGGGATTGTTGTATGGGGAAGTGTTCCATTGATCATTCCATGGAAGATACAAGAAAAAAACTTGACGAACAACGTCCATTCTTACCTCAAAATTTGGCAATGCAACTTTCGAATTTTTTAGAGCAAGATCTTGCCCAGGGAATCTTAAATGAGGTTTTTCATTTATTAAAAAAATACGATTTGGCCTCAGAAGAGGAACGGGAAGATCGCAATAAAAAGTTAGAAACTATTGTTAGTCAATAAACCAACGCCTGGATAAAACTTACGCTTTTCCAAACGTTTTTTACAAGATAAGCGTACTATGTCAAATGCTGTTTTGGGCGCACTTAATACACCTACCATGATTTTAAGAAAAAAGTGGAAAAACCAATAGAAGCCTCTGACAGGAAACCTCTATGAAAGTTACCCACTACTTCTCAGATGCTTTTCTTAGGGAGGTGAAAGCGGAAGTGAAAGAGCTTTTTTTATCTAATGGAGAAAAAGTAAAAACGGATTGTCTAAGCTGTTCCATAGTAAATGGTATGATTGAACCTGATGGAGGCGTGATTCTTGAGACTCAACTTTTTCATGCTCATCAAGATGTAGCGTACCCAATCAGGGGATTAGTCATATTAGCTTCCAAAAGACATGTCAAAGCATTAGATGAACTGACAGAGGAAGAAAGGAAAGAGTATATGGAAGTCCTTTATCAGATTAGAAAGGCTCAACGGGATGTGTTGGGAATTCAAGAGATCTACTATTTTTATAATGAAGACACCACACATCATTTTCATACATGGATGGTGCCAAGGTATGAGTGGATGTATGAGTTTGGAAGGTCTGTAGAATCAGTTCGACCAGTTTTGCTTCATGCAAGAAATAATAGGAATAAAGAACCTAATTTATCTGAGGTAAGAAATGCTATAGACGATTTGAAGGGTCATTTTAAAAGGATTTGAACAATTGTTTAAACCAATAAATGCGATAAGCAGTAGTGATTTCATCAATTAATCAAACATTTGTTTAATTTTTAAAATAAAAAATAACCAGGCGGAGAGCCTGGTTATTTTGCTGCTACTTTTTCTAGTTTATGAATAAATTTAAGTGATTTTCCTGTACCAATAGCCACAGACTCAAGAGGACTTGGTGCAAGGTGGACAGGCACAAAGATTTCCTTGCTTAACCATTCACGCATCCCTTTCAATAGGGCGCCGCCACCTGTTAATACAACACCATTATCAACGATGTCCCCACTTAATTCTGGTGGGCAATCTTCAAGAGTGGCACGAACGGTATCCAAAATTTGCTCCAAAATTTCGCGTAAAGCAGATTGGATTTCTGTGGAGGTAAGGGTAATGGTTTTTGGAAGTCCCGTCATTAAGTCACGTCCACGTACATCCATTTCCAATTCTTCATGTTCAATAGGGGCATGTCCAATTTCCATTTTGACTTGTTCTGCTGTACGCTCGCCAATTAAAATGTTATACGTTTTGCGTACATACTGGATGATTTCCATATCCATTTTGTCACCAGCAACACGTACGGAGCGGCAAGTAACAATTCCTCCAAAGGAAATAATAGCTACTTCACTTGTTCCTCCACCGATATCAACGATCACATTTGCAATCGGCTCTTCGACAGGAAGACCCGCACCAATGGCAGCTGCCACAGGCTCTTCAATAAGGTGAACAAATTTTGCTCCATAGCTCTTAACAGCATCATGAATCGCACGACGTTCTACAGAAGTCGCACCAGATGGAATACACACAACAACAGTAGGTTTGCGCATGGACATACCTAAAGTTTTGCTTACTTTTTTGAGCATATGTTTAAGCATTTGAGCGGTTATATCAAAATCAGCAATAACTCCGTCTCGCATTGGACGGATAGGGATTATATTTTTAGGAGTCTTCCCAATCATTTCCTTTGCTTCTTTCCCAATCGCTACAACTTCCTTTGTATCGGCATCAATCGCCACTACAGAAGGCTCATTAAGTATAATTCCTTTTGTCTTTGAGTAAATTAAAATGTTTGCAGTTCCTAAGTCGATACCAATTTCTGCATTATTAAACATGGATATACCTCCATCGTGTTGTCATATTATAGCCATTCTTATTATACTACTATTTTTTGGGGGTTTTTCAATAGGGAATTAGTGGGTGTCTCTCTTCTAAAATGTTAGTATTTGTTTTCACCTCGCGTATTATGAGCACTTTTTTGATATAGTAGAAATGTGAATTTTTTTTTGCCGAAAAAGGAGCATTTAAATCATGAAGTATTCAATTCAATCCATTTTTATAGGTAAACCTCAAACTTTCATCTCAAAACAAGGAAAAGAAATACATACCGCCTTTCGTAAAAATCCAGTAGAACAGAATATATTTTTAGGGAAGCTTAATTTTGAAGGAGACCTTCAAGCGGATTTAGAACATCATGGAGGTCCAGACAAAGCAGTTTGCGTTTATCCCTTTGATCATTATTCCTATTGGGAAAAAGTTTATGGAAGGAGCTTTTCTTTAGGAGCTTTTGGAGAAAATATAACTGTCCAACATTTAACTGAGAATGAGGTCTCTATTGGAGATGTTTTTTCACTTGGAGAAGCTGTTGTTCAAGTTGTTCAGCCAAGGCAGCCTTGCTATAAAATAGCGGCTTCTCATGGACTACGTGATTTTCCCGATAAAATTGTGAAAACCGGTTATTCTGGCTATTACCTTCGCGTTCTTCAAGAAGGATTGGTATCTGCCCATGATTCTTTGGTTTTAAAGGAAAAAGGATCTGTAACAGTAGCCAATGTGAATCGGCTTTTGTATCATGAGAAAAAGGATACACATCTTTTACAGATGGTGCTGGATGAACCGGCACTAGCAGAAGGCCTTCGAAAAAGCCTCATGAAGTAGGGGGAGATGGATGTGCACTTTTCTTCGATTGTGGAAGAAAAAATTAAACAAGCGATACGCGATGGCGACTTTGAGAATCTCCCTGGCAAGGGAAAGCCACTTAAGCTTGATGATATGGAAGGAATTCCATCAGATCTTCGAGTAGGGTACAAAATCATGAAAAATGCAGGAATGATTCCTGAAGAGATGCAGATCAAAAAAGAAATGATCACACTTGAGGAGCTCATTGCAACCTGTAAAGATCCTGAGCAAAAGGAAGAATATCATCGCAAACTTAATGAAAAACAACTTCGGTTTCAGCTAATGATGGAAAAAAGAAAACTTGGTGGGAACAGTGCGTTTCACCAATATAGAAATAGGATACGGAATAGAATAGGGTTTTAATTAGAAACGATATTTTAGAAGAAGTTGTCGACTTGATCCTGTTTTTATATTTTTTACAGGAGTTTATCCCGCATGACCGGCCAGTAATACTCCCACCATCCCAAATCTTAAGTAAAACGAGAAGAGTAGGTGGAGGATAAACTGCCTGTAAAATGTCCGGCTGGCTCAAGTCATACCCTTGGGTTCTAACAATTTTACTATTGCGTGTTCTCCAATAGGCAGACTCCTACTAGAAATGAAAAGGAGGGAGGGACCAAGATGTGTGGTCGTTTTACCTTGTTTGCAGAGAAAGTTGAAATAATAAAGGCTTTTGGACTTGAACAAAAAATAGACAATTTTTATGAAAAAAGATACAATATTGCGCCTGGTCAAAAAATCTTAGTTATCGTTCATGATGGAAAAGGGAAACGTGCAGGTCAGTTGCAATGGGGACTAGTTCCTTCTTGGGCGAAAGATCCATCGATTGGCTACAAAATGATTAACGCCCGTTCAGAATCAGCTCACGAAAAACCAAGCTTTAAAAAGCTACTAACAAGAAGACGTTGTCTTGTTGTGGCTGATAGTTTTTATGAATGGAAACAGGTGGATGGTATGAAGCAGCCTATGAGAATCCATCCAAAGGACCGTGAGCTATTTGCGTTTGCTGGACTTTGGGACCGTTGGAAGGATGGCGACAAGGAGCTGGTCACTTGCACTATTTTGACCCAAGAGGCGAATGAGTTTATGCAAGACATTCATCATAGGATGCCCATCATTTTGCCTAAAGAAAAGGAAGATTGGTGGTTGGATCCACAGCCACAAGATGCCAGTTATATGGTTGAAGGTATTCGGCAGCTTGAGATGGAGGATTTAGAAGCCTATCCTGTGTCAATGCAAGTAAATAACGCAAAAAATGATCTGCCAGATTGTATCGTACCACTCACAAGCTGAACTAAAATCTTTTCTTGCTAGATAAAGTATAAAATCTTTCTAGCTCCAGCGAAAAAGCTTCCTCGAGTAATCTTCGAAGTTTTTGCCCCGAGTAAGGAAAGCTACTTAGAGCTACTTCGCAGAAACAAGCGATTTTCTTGTCTCGAGGCGAGGGCGCTTGTGCTTTTCTAATTACCTTATTGTTTACCATAACAAATGAAAGGTGAAAGGATATATAATAGATTAGCGGTATAACGTGCACTTTCAAAACCTTTCCTAAATAGGAATTAAAAGGGCCTATCGTCTATGTTAAAGATTATTAACATAGAGGATAGACCCTTTAATTTTTTAGTGGGTTTTGTTTATTCGAAGAATCGGGGCTTTTCATTTGTGGCTTTGTGCCTTGCAACGTGTCTAATCCCTCGATATAGTAGGCAGAGAAAGTAAGCTGAAACGGTAGATCAACTTCAGTCTGATAACCCATGAAAGAGATGTTGTTTACAGATATAATTCGATCACTATTTTCTAATTGATTTATAAACTCTATCATATCTTCGTAAGTTGGCGAAACCACTTGCATATTAAAAGTAACCTGCATCATTGTCATGGCTTCTTTTTGTGTGGGCAAGTTAAATTGTTGTGGGTCAGAAATGCTATAGCTTTGAACTTTGCTATTTGATTTGGATTGAGCTTGATCAATCTCTAATATTAATTGTTCATAAAAAGGTTCTAAAGGTAGCTGATTTTGTAAGGATAAAGAATCTGCTCTATTATCCTGATTCTGTTGCTTCTCTAATCTATCCTGTAGAACTGTTAATAGTTGCTTTTGAGATTGAAGGGAGCTTTCCACTTTCTCTTTTTCTTTTACTAAAGGTTGAACTGAAAAAAAATAAATTCCTAGCAAACCTAAAATAAATACAAGGATGTGGATAAGCAATATATTTTTTTGTACTTTACTCCCTTTCATTATTGACCATCCCCTTTCCTACTACCTCTCAAAATGTCTGTATGAATGGTTATCGTGTAGTTCGCAGTATAAAGGGATGTTTGTCCTTCTTCTTGTTGAGTAGAAATAGATAAAAGCTTGACGGCACTGACCCAATCTTGATTAGATAAACGTGTTAAATAATAAGCTGCATCCTTATCGTCGCGTAATAGGACTTGGAGAGTAATCTGGTTGCCTGAAAAATCAAAGGATTGAAAATATCCATCTTCAGGTAATTGTCTAGAAGCATTCATGATTAAAGAATCAGTATCGATAGGAAATGCTTGAAGGTCGTTGACTGTTGCTTTTAACTTTTCGTAATCAGACATTCCTCCACTCTGCAATGTTGTTTCAATAGACTGTATCTCTTCTTGTATCTTGTTTATTTCATTCTGTGTTTTTCCAATTTCATTATTTATTTTAGAAGAAAAAATATAAGCTCCTATGAGAGTCCCAATAATCATCAAACCAACAAAAGCTACCAGTATAATATATCCTTGGTTTTTACGTTCTTTATCTTGTAAAAGGTTAATTTCAACTAACATTAAAATCCCTCTTTCATCGCCAAACCTATAACATTATAAAATTGGTAGCCTATTTTCACATCTTTAGTAGTTTGAATTGTTCTAGGATCCAACGTAATTACTGGGATCTGATCCATCCTATTTTTGACACCATCCAATACTTCATTTATATATGGGTGATCCCCTGTTGCCAAGAATTTCGTAATCTTTTTGTCTCCCTTGTTTAACGAATATTGGTAAAATCGAAGTACCCTTTCGATTTCAGTGTAAACTTCCTCGAATGCGAGCAGCATTTTTTTAATGTTAAATTGTTCTTTTGTTAAAGATCCAATTTGTTGAAAAAGTGTATCATCTAAGTAAGGAATAGTAATTTGCTGCGAAAAGACTGGCTTATGTTTTTCAAATATACTCAATGTAACGGATTTAACATTAAATTGAACAAGTAAATAATTATCTTTACTGTTTGTCAAATCATAATGATAGAAAAGTCTGTATTGGCAGAGTGCGGATATATCCGCAACAATAGGATTTGTTTTTTCATTTTCAAAAAAGCCCTGATACAAATCTATAATTTCAGTTGGAGAAGCAACAAGAAGCACTTGCTGAAATTCTTCATTTTTTTCTAATATAGCTGTATCAATTACAGGGTTATCAAATGGCAAGTGAATACTGTGACCCAATTCAAAGTAGATGTGCCCTTTTATTTCCTCTTCTTCAATATTAGCAGGCACTTGTACCGTACGTACAATAACTGAAGAGTCTGGAACAATGAAACGAATTTGCTTCCCTTTTAAATTCCATTTACGAACACATTTTCTTAATGTTCGCAAAAATAGTTCGTGATTTACTACCTTTCCATTCTCCACAATACCCTCTGGTAAGTAATGTTGATTTATATTGGTAACAATGATAGGTTTTTTGTTATGTCTTATTTCTGAATAACGAATAACATAGTCTTGAATCTCAATATTTGCAATCTTATTATTACTTAATAACCCCATGCTATCACCTAATTCTAGTTAAAATATGTGACATTACAAAAATAAAGAAAAATACCAATTAACGATTTCAGTTCCATAAAAATATGAGATCAATGCTCCCATTGAAATAAAAGGTCCAAAAGGAATTGGATTTTTGCGTTTGACTAATCCTACTATCAATCCAATCAATCCAATAGTTGCCCCAAAAAAAGCAGATAAGAAAAATGCCAATAGTAGTTTTTTAAGACCCAATGCAATGCCAAGAACGGCAAAGAGCTTTATATCTCCTCCCCCCATTCCTCCTCTGCTAACTAGCGCTATAAGGAGTAACAGAACTAATCCTGCGATAAATCCCATACCGGCATCATACCAAGGGTTTAATGGGGTGATTATGCGAAGAAATATAAACAAAACTAAAAAAACAAGTAATATTTTATTTGGAATAATCATGTATGAAAGATCGCTTACGGTGATAATGTGAAGTAACGAAATAAGGGATAAGGCTATAAACATTTCCATACCATAGCCAAGTACATAATATGAAAATGCGAATAAAACACCAGTTAATAATTCCATGACCGGATAGATAGAAGAAATCTTTTTTTTACAATTTGTACATCTCCCTCGTTGCCAAAGAAAAGAAAGTACTGGAATTAATTCTTTCCAAGTTAATGTATGATGACAGGTTGGACAAGAAGACCTAGGTGCAATAATTGATTTTTGCTTAGGAACTCTTAGACCTACTACATTGAAAAAAGATCCCAATATTAACCCTACAATGAATAAGTACGTTAGCATAAAGACCAAATTATATTCCGTCCTCTAGTTTTAATAGGTTGAATTTGTTAAAAGCGCGGTTAATGGATTAACCACGCTTTTTATTACAAAAGGTTTTTATGGTTGTTGAGGTTCACTAGCTTGGGTTGGGAATAGTTGTAACATCATCTCCGCTAGTATCTGCATTAATGTCAGCTATTGTAGCTGCAGTAAATTTTAAATCTACCCCTCCATCTTGTCCTGTACCAGTTAGTGCTGGTACACCATTGGCATCATAAGTGATGCTAGTAACAGTTAATCGACCAGCGTCACCAAGCTCAATATATTCACTCATAAATGCATCTAAAGTTGGATCAGTCTCAGTACCAAGTGTTGTACCGGCAGTAATATCTCCAGATGCATAAGCTAAACGTGCACCTTCAAGAACACTTATTGCATCTGCTTTAATAGCATCTTCTCTTGACTTTTCAATAATATTCCCAATAGCAGGAATAGCGATTGCAGAAATAATACCTAGAATAACGATAACAGCTAGAAGTTCAATGAGTGTAAAACCTTTTTCATTCTTTAAAATCTTTTTAAACATTTTTTTTCCTCCCTTTTTAAAAAATTTATATAATAAGTTAACTTAGTTAACATTATTAAACATTTCAAACATCGGCATCATAATGGACATGACGATTATACCAACTAAACCAGCTAATAAGACTATCATTAAAGGTTCTATTAGTGTTTTCAATTGGTCTGTTGCTGTTTCTACTTCTGATTCATAGAAGTCAGCAATTCTACTTAACATTTGATCAAGAGAACCTGTTTTTTCACCTACTGAAATCATTTGTGTAATTAATGGGGGAAATGCCCAATGCTTGGACATTGGTTCAGACATTGATCTTCCTTGCTGAAGAACTTCACTTGATTCTCTAAGAACTCTAGTCATCACTTCATTTTCAATTACTTTTTCTGTTAATGTCATGGCATTTAAAATTGGAACAGAATTGTTTAATAATGAACTGAGAGTTCTTGACATACGAGCTAATAACGATTTTTGGAATATTTTACCAAAAATTGGAATTTTCAACATGAAATAATCAAGGTAATATTTTGTTTCTTTTTTTTGTCTTATAAGAACAAATGATAAGATAAATAAAACAACTATTAATGTAAGTAGGTACCAATAGTTGACTACCCAATCACTTGCGGCCATCACAAACTTTGTAATTCCTGGTAGTTCCCCTCCAAATTGATTGAACATGTCAACAAAGGTAGGAACGATACTAACAAGAAGAAAGATAACAACTCCAATAGCTATAATTCCTACAACAATTGGATAAGACATAGCAGATTTAACTTTTTGTCTTGTCTTGTGCTGCTTTTCGAAGTAATCAGCCATATCTTCTAACGTTTCCTCTAAAGAACCACTTGTTTCCCCAGCTTTCACCATGTTAGTGAAGAGGTTAGAAAATATTTTGGGATGCTTGCTATAGGCACTAGATAAGGAGTTACCCTCTCTTAAGTCAAATTCTATTTGACTTAACGTTTTTTTCAAAACCTTGCTTTCCGTCTGTTCCATTAAAATTCTAGTAGAATCGACAATAGTGACACCAGCTTTTATTAATGTCGCAAACTGCCGTAAATAAATAACAAAGTCTTCAAGCTTGACAGGGTTACCTAGATAAATATCTTGGGACCAAAATGTTTCCTTCTTTTTTTCAACCTCTAATAATCGTAAATCTCGCTCTCTTAAAATAGTACCAACAGCTTGCTTTGTATCTGCTTGAATCACACCAGTCTTTTTATTGCCTTGACGATCTCTAGCAACATAATTAAATTGAGCCATAAGCATTATCCTCCAAATAACCTTGAACGGACTCATAGGATACAATCTGTCTTTGTAAGAGGGATTTTAAGTTCATTTCCAGTGTGTGCATACCAACATCTCTGGATGTTTGCATTAGGTTTGGAAGTTGGTGTATTTTTTGATTACGAATTAAATTACTTACAGCGTGGGTCTGTACTAATATTTCTGTTGCGGCGATTCGGCCAGTTCCTGTCTTCAATGGAAATAATCTCTGTGATATAACACCTATGAGCACGGAAGCTAGCTGAAACCGTATTTGTGCTTGTTGCTCCGCTGGAAAAACATCGACAATTCTTTCAATGGTTGCTGGTGCACTATTCGTATGCAATGTTCCAAATACTAAGTGCCCCGTTTCAGCTGCTGTCACAGCTGTTGAAATTGTTTCAAGATCTCTCATTTCCCCAACAAGGATTACATCAGGGTCTTGTCGGAGGGCAGCCCGTAACCCGGTAGAGAATTTCTTCGTATCTCTTCCAACTTCACGTTGTTCTATCACTGATTTTTTGTGCTGATGTATATATTCAATCGGATCTTCTAATGTAATAATGTGCTTGTTAAAACTGGTATTGATATAATCAATCATTGATGCTAGTGTAGTAGATTTACCACTACCAGTCGGACCCGTTACCAATACTAGTCCCTGTGGTTTAGATGCTATTTTAGTTAGGACGGTTGGGAGTCGTAACTCTTCAATAACAGGGACTTGAGTAGGAATAAGCCTAATGGCAATGGATAAACCGTCATTTTGTTTATAAACATTCACTCTAAACCTTGAGATATCTTTTAGCTCGTAGGAAAAGTCGATTTCTCCATCGGTTCTTAATGTATCCTCTAAATGGTTTGGCATTAAGTGTAAGGCGATATCCTTCAGTTCTTGATTAGAGTAGGGTGCTAAATCTAACCTCTTTAGTTGACCATGAACACGCAATATGGGAGGTAAGCCAGCTGTTAAATGCACATCAGAAGCATATTCCTTATATGCTGAATACAGTAATTTTTCGATATTATCTCTCATGCCTGTCCTCCTGACTTCATAAAGCTAGTCTAATGTCACCCTTAAAATTTCCTCCATGGACGTAATTCCTTTTTTTACTTTTTGCAAACCATCTTCAATTAAAAATTTCAATCCGTTTTTAACGGCGATGTTTCGTATTGAAATCGTTGACTCATTATTTAGCAAGGCTTGTCTGATTTCATCATCGACAACAAGTACTTCATGAATGGCTGTTCTGCCCTTGTATCCTGTCATATTACAATTGGGACATCCTTTGCCGTAATACGTTTCTTCAATAGAAAGACCATATTTATTAAAGATTTCTTTTTCCCTAACGGTTGCTTCTTGTTGTTGTTTACAATCACGACAAATTTTGCGTACTAATCTTTGAGACACTACTCCATTTAAGGAAGTAGCAATTAAAAACAATTCCACACCCATATCTTTTAAACGGTTAATTGTTTCAATTGAGTTGTTTGTATGTAACGTGCTAAATACTAAGTGGCCAGTAATAGAGGCTCTTATTGCCATTTCAGCTGTTTCTCTATCTCGTATCTCACCAACCATAATAATGTTGGGATCTTGGCGTAAAATAGAACGCAAACCAGTAGCAAAAGTTAAGCCTACATTGGGGTTTACCTGGATTTGATTAATCCCTTCAACTTGGTACTCAACCGGATCCTCAATTGTAATAATATTAACTTCCTCATTATTTAACTTCGTTAAAGCAGCGTACATGGTTGATGACTTACCTGACCCAGTTGGACCGGTAAGTAAAACTATTCCATGAGGTTGCTTCATTAACCGTTGAAATTTATTTACATTATCTTCTTCAAATCCAATTTGAGTAATGTCTTTATTAGCCATACTAAAATCCAATAAACGTATTACAATTTTTTCCCCAAAAATAGTAGGCAATGTACTAATTCGTAAATCGATTTGTCGATGATCCAAATTTAGTTTTATCCTTCCATCCTGAGGTACTCTCTGCTCCGTAATATCCATATTAGATAGGATCTTTATACGTGTTATTAACGATCCTTGTATATGCTTAGGAAGATTCCTCTCTGTACGTAAATTTCCATCTATTCGAAATCGAACGACTGTTTTTGTCTCTAAACAATCAATATGAATGTCACTTGCTTGTTGAACAACTGCTTGTTGTAGTATCTGATTCAAAAGTTTAATAGCAGGTGAGTCATTATCTTCGATTTGTGCTACTTCATTTTGATTGGCAGCTATATTTTTAGAATCACTAAGTTCATTAGCAAATTCATCAATTTCATATAATTTACTAATACTACGAACAATATCATCCTTTGTTGCGATTAGCGGTTCAATACTAAAACCAGTGGAAAGCCTCAAGTCATTTATCACAAGATAGTCTAAAGGATCTGCGATAGCAATATATAGTTTTCTCGTTTCTTTCCTTAATGGTAGGACAAGGTTTCTTTTAGCAAATTCCTTTGGTACCATTTTTAATAGCGATGTATCAAAAGGATAGTTATACAATGTAACGCGTGGGATACCTAATTGGAACTCTAAAACTTCCACAAGCTGCATTTCCGTTACCAAGCCCTTTTGTACTAAAAGGTCTCCTAATTTCTGGTTAGGGCTTTTTTCCTTTAGGCTTTCTTCTAGTTGTTGTTGGGTAATGACACCTGATTCTACTAACAAATCACCCAAACGCATATTTTTTTGAATAGTCATTACCTCACCTCCGGGAAAGGTTATAATAAAACAAAATTCGACCTGAAAAATAGTTGTATTCTCCTATTTATCTTAGAGCCACAGGACAAAATTAAAATCCTGATAAAGCAA